>JABSRG010000072.1 GCA_013215165.1 Opitutales bacterium
GAAACCAAGCAAAGAAGCCCGGCAGGAAGACATTTTTATTGTCAACACTGGACTGTCGACATGTTCATGCAAAATCCAGGCTAGAGCTTCATACGACAGTGCCAGATCACCGTGAATACCAAGTATCTCGCTTGAACACCTAAATACTCATCGAATTCGGCAACCTATACCGCGGCCCCCTACTAAACAGAATGAAAAATGACTTGATAATAATTTCTGATGAGAGAGTGAAAAAAATGCCGGTCCTTGATTGCGGTGACCCAATTGTCCTACTGAACAATAAAGTTACTGACTTACACTATGGAAATTCGAAGATTTTTGTCAGACGCAGGGTATTCAATCTTCTCGTCGAAGCTCAGACGAGACTACCCCCACATTACAAGCTTTGTATTATTGAAGGTCACCGACCTTTGGAGCTCCAAACAGAATATTTTCAAAATCATCTTGCAAACATTCGATCCCTAAATCCTCACCTAGACGAAAGGGATAGCTATGATGAGGCATCTAAGTTTGTAGCGCCGCCAGATGTAGCACCTCATGCTACCGGTGGAGCAATTGATGTCACTATCCTCGACTCAGATAATAGACAAATCGAGATGGGCACACGGGTGGATGACGAACCCAGCCGTGTGGAGTATGCAACGTACACATATGCAAATAACATCTCCCATGAAGCCAAAAGAAACAGAAAAATCTTGGTAGATGCCATGGAAGGTGCGGGATTCATAAATTATCCTACCGAATGGTGGCATTGGTCCTATGGTGACAAATATTGGGCATTTCTGACCAAGCAAAAGAATGCAATTTTCGATTTCACAGATCCACAACCCCTACACAACAAAGACCTGAGCACCATCGGCAGAGCTAGAAGAAGATCGCATTAACCAAATTAAACCGACCGCGTGTGCCGCGGCTAGGGATGATAGAAACACTTGACACACATTGATACTGCATATGGTGTCAAGAAGTGATTGTTGTTGATACGAATGTGATTTACTCTGCCCTCAGATCTAGTCTCGGCGCCTCTTACATTCTTCTTGACTCCATATCTGAGGGCAAAGTCGATTACGCGGTATCAGCCGCCCTAGTATTCGAATACGAGGACGTCCTAAAACGTCCAAGTAACGGACTGGTTTTCACCGATTTTGAGATTGATGAGTTCTTAGATTCGATCATCTCGCTGAGCCATCGGTTCTCTCCTTATTTTCTATGGAGGCCCTTCCTCAAAGACCGGAAAGATGATATGGTTCTAGAGTTGGCAACTGTATCGAATTCAGAATTCATCGTCACATTTAACATCAAAGACTTTACAGGTTCAAAGAACCTCGGAGTAACCGCTATAACACCCTATGAATTTATCAGAAAGGAGAAGCTATTATGAGTTCATTAAGCCT
This sequence comes from Opitutales bacterium, assembly GCA_013215165.1. Taxonomy (NCBI): domain Bacteria; kingdom Pseudomonadati; phylum Verrucomicrobiota; class Opitutia; order Opitutales; species Opitutales bacterium. The sequence goes on from JABSRG010000072.1 coordinate 1,395, forward strand.
CAGGCTGCCTGATTCGCTTCATCGGCACATCAAGGAATTTTCGGAGAGAGAGGGAGTATCAATCAATCAATTCATCTCTACAGCTGTGGCAGAAAAAATGTCTGCACTTTCAACAGAAAGTTATCTCGAGGAACGAGCTAAACGAGGGAATGGAGCGAAACTCAAGAAGCTCTTGCAGAAAGTCCCTTCGGCAGAGCCAGAGAAAGAAGATCGCATTAACTAAATTAAACCGAGCGCGTGTGCCGCGGCCAGAGATGATGCAGTCTCACAGCGCAGGACACGTTCACCTAGATGAACGAGCTTCCATCCGGCATCGCGGAATATGTCGCGCTCGCGTATGGTCCACCCGCGTTCTGAACCGATAGCGAATACGGGAATATTGGACCAAGGGTAGGCTTTGAGAGGAATTTCTGCTTCGTAATTGTCGAGCACTGCACCGGTGTTGTCCGAAACTTGAGCCAAGGCCATTTCAAGAGAGTCTACGAGGATGACCTCAGGTAAATACGTGCAGAAGGCTTGCTCGATGCCATCACGGACATGGCGTTGCCATTGATTGTCTGTCCAAAGTTTGCTCATGGCATAACTCTTCTCCCCGCGGTCAGACTGAAAAAAAAGCATACGACTTACGCCTAGTGTCGCCAAATTATTGAGTTGTTTCTGGACTGTCTGTGGGCGCGATAACCCAAGCAGAGCGGTGACGGATCGTGGCCGCTCTGGGCAACTGCCCCACTCCACTACGACGTCGAGCTTATCTCGATCTAAGTGCTCGATGCACGCTTTGCCCCGCGGGCCATTTTCAAGACCGACGTCAAAGCGATCTCCTCGGTTCATCTTCAAAACTTTGCGCACATGCTCATACTCGCGCGAACCCGACGCAAAGGACTGCCTAGAGTCGCGATTGCGAAACAATAACAAGTTCATGAGTAAATACAGGTCTTAGGAACTTCGACTCGCCAGCAAGGCGTCGACATCTCCTGACTCCATAGCATGCAACTTCAAGTAGATGCGCGCCGTGGCCATCGTTTTACCTGGAGTAGATTCTAGAGCTTCAAGAGTAGTCGCAAAGCGACGGATGGTCGGCTGGAGAAACAGTGTCTTCAATGGTACCTCACGCATGAAAATCTCCTGAACTTTCCATAGTATCCGTGTCGCCATCAGTGAGTGTCCTCCGATTTCAAAAAAATTGGCCTCTACTGAGGTCTGTTCACAGCTCAAAACATCCGACCAGATAGATTCGATGACTCTCTCAAGGTCATTTGTCGGTGGAACTAAAACGCTTTCATTACTGACGCTGCGCTCGTTCCAAAGAGCGATCAGGCCACCGCGGTCGATCTTGTTATGTCGGTTTAATTTAAACTCCTTCACTTCGACCCAAGCGGAAGGAATCATATAATCGGGAAGCGATTGAGCTAGTGCCTGAACCAGCGCCTCTTTATCCAGATTAGTATCGGGTTCGGTCTGAACAAAGACGACCAGACGCTTGCTACCATTCCCTTCGTCTATGGCTAGAGTAACCGCCTCTCTCACAGAGTTATCCGCTCGCAAGGTATTATCGATCTCGCCCAGCTCGATGCGAAAACCGCGCACTTTGACTTGGTTGTCCTTGCGTCCTAAAAATTCCAGGGTGCCGTCCTCGCACCAGCGCGCCACATCCCCGGAGTCATACATACGCGCGCCGGGATTTGAGGAGAATGGATCCGGCACGAAGCTTTCGGCCATAAGTTCGGGCAAATTCAAATAGCCTCGTGCCCCCCCATCTCCGCCGATGTAAAGCTGGCCAAACACGCCGACAGGCAGCGGATTCATGGATGCATCGAGGATATATGTTGTCGTGTTTGAAATCGGAATCCCAATCGATACCGAATGCCCCACATCCTCCGCGCCCCTCATAGTGTGACAGGCCGCAAAAGTCGTAGTCTCCGTCGGCCCATAGCCATTAATGAGTGCAACACCGGGCTCCCCTTCCAAAAGGCGTCGTGCATGAGGCGCCGAAATGATATCTCCCCCTACCAGCAACTCCTTGAGTCCTCGCAACACCTCAAGGCGCTCGTCAACCATGAGGTTAAACATCGCCGAGGTCAGATACATCGTGGTGATCCCCTGCATTTCGATCATTTCACTGAGCTTTTGAATCGATGGCTTCTCTGGTGGCATGATGACCAGCTGAGCGCCGTTGCAGACCGCGCCCCATATTTCAAACGTGGAGGCGTCGAATGACACGGGCGCTACTTCAAGAATCGTCTGGTGTGGCCCATACTTGAGGTAGTTAGTGTCGCGCACCAACCGCACCACGCCTCTGTGGGGAATCATGATCCCTTTAGGTTTACCAGTAGATCCAGAAGTGAAAGTAACATAGGCCAATCGATCAGGATCGATCGCCTGTGGCTTAAAGTCTGATGAGACCTTTAAATCCTTACTCCAATCCAACTCAGTCAGCCCATGTCCTCGGTGCTGTCCCAATATTTCAAGCGGTGCATATACCACTTTCACCTTTGCATCCGCAAAGAGCCCATGCAGCCGTTGAGTCGGGTCAGCCTCATCAAAGGGCAAATAATACCCGCCTGCCTTTATCACTCCGAGCAGGCCGACTATCATTGGAATGGACCGGCGCGCGCAGACTGCAACACCCATATCGGGAGTTATACCAATGCTCTGAAAATAGGCTGCCCATTCATTCGAGATAACATCCAATTCGCGGTAGCTCATCTGCTCAGTCTCTGTCTTCAGCGCGATGGCATCGGGATAAGCCATCGCCATCTCTCCAAACAAATCTGCCAGACTACTCGAACTAGGGTATGATGTGTTAGTCCGATTCCGTTCACGGACTACGAGATCTAAATCCGTGCCGGTAGCGAATGGCAGCTCACCCTCTTCAGTTTCTGGATTTGAAGAAATGGCGTCAAGCAACAAACAAAAACCCTTGAGAAACCGATCCACAGTCGAGGGATTAAAAAGCGCCGTCGCAAACTCAACTTCGAGCCGTAAACCCGAATCTAGGCGTTCCGCCATCAGGGTAAAATCGAATCGCGCTGTGTGGGTCGGCGTATCCACCCGTCGCATCTGTATATCTCCTAAATCGATTTGGTCGCGGTATGAAGTCAGGAGGGAGAAGCAGACCTGGAAAAGTGGATTAATTCCCATGTCGCGCTCTGGAGCCAAGACCTCAACCAACTTCTCGAAAGGGACACTTTGATGGTCCTGAGACGCACGCACCTCGGCCCCTGTGGCGTTCAATAAATCGTTGAAGCGCATACGAGCGTGTGGCTGCGCTCTATAAACAACCGTGTTGGTGAAAAAACCGACTAATTCTTCGATCTCCTTTAGGGGGCGATTGGCCACCGGACAACCGACTGCGAAGTCCCCCTGCCCAGTCATTCGGAAGAGGATGGCATTGAAAGCCGCCAAGAGCACACTGAACAACGTATTGCCCGTTTCGCGTGCAAGAGTGTCCAGTCGCTCAGCGGTACTTTCCTCGAGAACGCGCTTCACTGTTGCTCCACTAAAATCCTGCTGGCTCGGCCGAGGATAGTCGTTCGGCATCGTCAATACCGGAGTGCCCGAAAGTCTCTCTTTCCAATATTCCATGGAACGTTGAAAGTCCTCTGACTCTGTCCAAGTGCGCTGCCAGCAAGCGAAATCAGCGTATTGCCAACTGAGTTCCGGAAGCTGCGAATCTCGACCTATGCGATAAGCCGAAACAAAGTCTTGGATCAGGACACCAGAAGACCAGTCGTCCGTTACCGCATGATGCAGAACAAGAAGGAATATCGCGTTTCCGTCTTCTCTGTGGACAAGTGAAGCTCTCACCAAAGCGTCTCGCTCAAGAGCAAAGGGTGTATCAATCTGTTTGTTCAGAATTGAGGTATAGTCGTCATCATCATCACAGGTGAACTCGTTCAGCTCGATAGATACCTCAGGACGGATGACTTGAATACCTGCGCCATCCTTTGATGCAAAGTGGGTGCGTAGAGATTCGTGCCTCTGAATGACCGCATTGAGGGCTGATTGAAGAGCACTCACGTCAGCATCACCCTCTATCTCCATCGCAGCGACGACATGATATGCTGTCGAAGACTCAGGCTCTAGCTGTGAGAGAAACCAAACACGCTCCTGGGCAAAAGACATCGGTAAAGAGCCCGAACGATCAGCCTTGGGAAGCGCCTCAGAGCTCGTAGGTTTCGCTAGAAAATCAATAATTCTGTCTCTGTTCGCCTTGATGCGTCCCAAGAGCTCGGGATCAAGGTATCCCGGTGGAGCCTGTAGCTTGAGCTTTCCCTCCTTCAAGCTAAGCGATGCACCCTGGGCACTTAACTCGTTTATCAGGGCAAGTAGATTGGCAGAATCCATGTGGTATTCAGCTAATTATGGGCTCGAAAGAAGCGAAACTTTTCGCTCGCAAGACAAAGATGTTTTGAAGTGACCTCACAGTAAGATTTTCAGTTGTATCTCCTTTCTCGCGGCATTTCTCCGGCAGTCGTCACCTATACAACATCAGTAGTCCAACGAAACTTTAATTGCTTTCGAATGGCTTACTAGAGTGACACTGCTGCGATCCATGATTGGAATTTGTATCTATGCTTAAAATGCTGATCGTCATCTGCACCACCTCGGGGCTGCTCATAGAATGCCCTCCGGTTTTGGGACAGATTTACGAGGAATCTCCAATGCGTTATTCGCGTCGTCGAGCAAACGGGGCAATCACAGATTGGGAATATGCCATTCAACGGGGCAATGTAGAATTTAATGCGACAACGCATGAGGAAGCACGCGACGCTGTTTTAGAGCGCCTGGGAGTCGACCCGGCATCGCAAATTCTGGTTTACAGTCAAACAAGTTTCCAAAATTCACACATAAGTGCTGAGACACCACGTGCTCTTTATTTCAATGAGGACCATCACATTGGCTGGGTAAAAGGCGGCGATGTCGAGCTGGCCACTATCGATCCAAAAATCGGAATGGCCTTTTATCAAATTGGCCTTCCCAAGCCTGGAGATGGAGCTCTGCGCCATACCCTTTTTAATCGCAATCCTGATTGCCTGTTCTGTCATGCAGGCACGGAAACTACACCATATCCTGGCCTAGTCGCCCATTCTGTCTTCGCCACTCGAACCGGCGCACAGATTCTCAGAGATCAGTCTTACAACGTGGACCACCGCACTCCGATCCAACCCCGAGCGTCCGCTGTATCGTGATATGGAGGCAGCGGATATTCCACGCTTGGATGCATTGGGACGGCGACGTGATTTTCACTCTTTTAGAGGCACCTTTGCTACGTCTCTAGCAGCCCATGGAGTTGCGCCGCGCGTTGCTCAAGAATTGATGCGTTACAGGGATCCTCAGCTGACGGCAAAAGTCTATACAGACACCTTTGAATTGCCTGTTTTGAACGCGGTAAATTCGCTGCCTTGGATCGAAAATTCGGCAAAAACCCACAAATAGACCCACAAAAGGGGGACTCACATAGGCAAAATCTGTCGCAATCTGACCCGCTATCATTCCCGCAACCTGATCGTAAATCTACTGATAATCAGGGCTTTATGCCAGATCTGGCAGCCACTGGCATGGATGGACAAATGGTGGAGGTGGCGGGAGTTGAACCCGCGTCCCTGTGGTTTTCCTAATAGGCTTCTACGCGTGTAGTCGGTTGTTTGATGTCACCGGAGCGGCGGGAAGCGACACCCTTCGCTGCGGTCAGCCCGCTAGATACTGGTTCCATACAGCGGGCAGCATGGTCCAGTTGCTCTCTAGTCGTCGCCCCACTCCCCTAGAGAGCATCAGGGGTAGGACGGGCTACGATAAACTATGCAGCCATGGGAAGAGATTCTTCGCCATTTAGTTTTTTTGATCTCCTTGATAACGGAGCCAGGTGATCAACTCCGACGCGCCACCCAAAAGTACGATCACAGGTCGAATCCAAAAACACCCCCCCCTGAGCCGTCATTTGGTGGTTATACCAATGAACAGAATGAAAATACTAACGCAGGAATTGTAGTTGGAAAGGCAAAAAGGTTATTTGACATTTTTATTGTCATTTAGATTGACATGGAAATTTGTTACCACATCTCATCTCAACATGCACAAAGGATCTTTCGATCTAGCGCGACCTCCGCGATTCTACAAACAACACCTATTGCTCTCAGATCGCGTAGGCTACTTCACTGAACTCACAAAGAGATATGGAGACTTCATTCTCTCCCGAGGTCTCATGGATTTTTACGTCCTCAATCATCCAGATCTAGTAAAGGTTGTCCTGACACGCACACACCAAGAATTTGATAAGAATAGCCCGGTCTATGGACGTTTTAGAAACGCTTTCGGCAAAGGACTTGTGACCGCAGAGGGTGTAGCCTGGAAGCGGCAGCGCAAATTGTTGAATGACACTTTCCAAAGACGTTCTGTGGCAAATTTTTTCACCTCTATTGAGAAGGCATCGATGTCACTTGTAGAGGGTTTGGCCTCCCATGCCAAAGTGGGTAAGGCTGTTCCCGTGGCTCATCTACTTGCCGATACTTCCCTCCGAATAATAGGTGAGGCACTCTTCAGTTTCGAATTTGAGCCGCGCTTAGCAAAGATCAGGAAATGGACTGAGTCTATCAATCATTACAGCGCACGCTTGCCCATTCCAATCCTATCTCAACCATGGAGTCCTACGCCATCAAACATAAGGCTTCGTCTTGCTTTGAATGGCTTCGGAACATTCCTTGATGCTTTACTTAAAGAGCGAGCAAAAGCACCTCCTAAAGACGACTTGCTCTATCACTTATACAGCGAGATGGAGCGAGAATCTGACAGCGGCATCGATCCAAATATCATTGCTGATGAGGTTTTAGGAATTGTCATCGGCGGACATGAAACCACAGCCAATGCCATGGTTTGGTGTCTCTATGAAATTGCGCGGCACCCAAAGATACAGCACCAAATTGTTGATGAGTTATCTATTCGGGCCATTGATTACCAGAGTATTACTGAACTGATCTATTTAAAAGCAGTGATACAGGAAGCGCTGCGACTGCACCCCCCTTTCTGGTTTGAGAATCGCAACGTTAGTCAAGTGATTGAACTGGGCGGTAAAGAAATACCTGAAGGCACGATGGTGGCATTTAGCCGCTACAGTCTACACCGGCATTCTGATTTCTGGACTGAGCCAGAAAGCTTTAACCCTGAACGTTTCATGCCAGGAAATAAAGAAAACAGCCACTCAACATATGCCTACATTCCATTCGGTGGCGGTCCGCGCGTATGTATCGGCCGCCACATGGCCATGTTGGAAATCATGACACTGATAGCTGTTGTCTTGGTAAATTATTCTATCTCGATTGTCGATAACCATTCACTTAGGACGAAGGCAACCCTGACCATCGAACCAAGCTGCGGCCTGCCACTCATTTTTAAACAAAGATAATACTCAGCGTTTTATTATGAATCGATTTCCTTACATCCCCGACTACATTAATAACAAGTTCAGAGTCGAGAAACAGCGTCTAGACTACATCTTCCTAAGACCCCCGCTACTGATCCTCTATTTTATTCTTAGAGTCATCATTTTTCCCTTAAAATATATCTTCCATCGCAAGCCAATTGGTTTTGAGGGCCGGCTTATCGACACCGCGCTTGCATTTGGCTTCAAATACTTTGCATCACACGACGCCGTTGAACTCATAGTGCGCCACATTCAACTCGAACCTATCCTCTACCGCTATTTACTCATTGGCCACCCAGATATCAAACCTCCGGAAAAACAACTCAACGGCATCCACGGAAAATACGACTTAAACGACATTTCGGATCTCGTGAGAAATAATGTCACGATCGCACATGATGAGCTCTCATATGAGCTCGTTGACAGGTTCGACAAAGAAATATTCCTCCAGAACCTAGAAGAAATCCGTGCTTCGCGGCCAATTAATCATATGAACTTGGGCAAAGAAGTCATTGATGTAAATCGCAAGCACTCTCTGCAGTGGTTTGGATGCACGACTGTGGTAATGTTTATTGTATTCGTCATTACACTTTTCGCCGATCTGCGCACGACCGTGAAAGCGCTCAACTCCTTCGGCTCTGACTCCATTTTACTGTGGGCAATGAAACACATTTATCAGGATCATCCAGAAGTGATGACTGACCTCGATTTCTACTTACAAGTTTACAGTAATCGAAGTCACTATAACAGCAGTGCATTCTTCTCAGATCCGAGCCAATACCTCTACTACCATATCGTATTTGATGAGTTCGCATACGACACGCTGATAAATCGACCCGCAGGCCCAATGGGCAATAGATCCTAATAAACGATGGATGCCTACATCACTTCAACCGGTTCGTTTCTTCCAGGTCCGGCACGGGAAAATTACGAAATCGCTGACATATTGGGTACCCTTGAGCATGAGGGGCCGATACGAGAAAAGATTCTTCGGACCAACGGAATTCGCCGACGTCACTACGCAACGGATTCCGACCAAGAGTCCACGATGGATGTTTACGATCTGGGTGTGTGTGCTGCACGAGCATGCCTGACTAAAGCGTCGGGAATAGGAATACATCAGCCGACATACATCGGAGCAGGAACAACCTACGCTCCGTTTTCCGGTCCGGGGATCGCCTCGACTATACACGAACGTATCAGCTCTGCAAAAACGATAGAGCATGCAGTGGAAATTCAGAGCTTCTCTGGCATTTGTTCGTCATCTGCTCAAGCCATTGTCGCGGCTTCTCGAGCAATCCGGTCTGAAGATCATACGTTGGCGTTAGTCATTGGGACGGAGCATGCGTCAAGAATATTGAAATCCTCATACATTCAGCTTCCAGAGACTTACGATTCTAACCAGACGTTGAGGAAAACCAGTTGGTTCATGTCAGTCTTTTTGAGGAGTATGCTGTCGGACGGAGCAGGTGCAGCCCTGATTCAAAACTCACCGGGAGAAGGTCCATGGGCTCTACGCGTAAATTGGACACACTCCCGTTCTTTTGCTCATCAGACCGAACGCTGTATGACCCTTGAAACTGACTCAGGCAGACTGTCGCAGGATGTTGACGTCCTCGCCAAATACATGCGCCCCTGCATCGATGAGTTTCTGGATTCAGCAATGACGACGAACAAAGACAGTCTTGATGAATACAGTTGGGTACTACCGCATCTCTCTTCCTTCTTTTTCAAGCGACAGCTGTTGAGCCGACTCAAAGGTGTGTCAGGTGAAGCACTACCCTATTGGACGAATCTCGAAACCGCGGGTAATACTGGCGCAGCCAGCATATTCATCATGCTCGATGAATTCATGGAAGAACGTGGGTATGCACTCAATCATGGAGACCGCCTATTGTTATTTGTACCCGAATCTAGCCATTTTAATTTCGTACTATTGAGTCTCACTGTTATTAGGCCATGACCCGTGCGCATAAAAAACGCCTCGCAATTATCGGTGCCGGAAGCAGTGGGCTTGTCACGCTCAAGTATGCCCTCGATCTATTACCTGATTGGGAAGTGACGTGTTTTGAAAAAGGTAACGATGTTCGCGGAAGTTGGGGTTTCCCATATCAAGGATTTGTTTCCACCTCCACCAAGTTTGCTACTCAGTTCGCGTGTTATCCAAAATTTTCAGCAATTTGCGAAGGCTCTCAAGAATCGCCAAAAGACTTCTTTATGGACGGAGAGTATGGTGACTATTTGGAGGAATTCGCCGAAAATTTCGGCCTTAAGGCTTACATTCGCTTTCACATATCAGTCAAAGGACTTGTGAAGTCTGAATCCAATTGGCAAATCATGCTCCAAAACGATCAATCGGAGACCAGCACCGAAACTTTTGATGCAGTCTTCGTATGCACAGGCTTAGCAAATAGATCCAAATTGATACACACTACGCTCCCGACTCTGCGAAAGGTTGAGCACCCTGAAACAATACAAAACCAGAAGATTGTAATCGTCGGCGGAGGCGAATCAGCAGTCGATACGGCGAGCCGTCTCGCAGATCCAGCGTTGAAAAATCAAGTGTGGCTATCGTTGCGTTCAGGCATCCGGGTGAGCCCTCGATATCACCCAATTCGAGGTGTACCCTCAGACTATCTCCGCAATCGACTATTACTCTCAATAAGCCCACAATTTCGAAATGCGTTAGGCGAATTTTTTGTTCGGACACGTGTGAAATATGAGGACCTTTTCCAAAAGTCTTTTGCCGGTAAGCATACATCAAAGAAGAAGCGAGGCAATCGATCCAAAGACTGGAATCTCAAGTTAATGCGCCATGCGCGAGGCAAATTGTTCAATGTGTTTCACACGAAAAGTGATACCTTCCTCGACTATGTAGACTCTGGACGCATCCAAATCGTTGGACCTTCAAAAGACCATACATTTGATGAGTTCAAGGCATTCGGATCGGAAGGCCCTGATATCAAAATCGGACCCAACCTGGTCGTTGATCAAACTGGATATAAATCAGCATTGGACGAGATTACCGAATCACGCATCGATGTTAGTCATTTCTACCGTGGCTGTATTCATTCTACATACCCATTCATTTTTCTGATCGGATTCGCGCGGCCGGTGATTGGCAACATCCCAAGTATCGCAGAAATTCAGGCGCAATACGCGCTCTCAGTCTTATCCGGAGTCATTTCGCGCACCTCAAACATTAAGCAGAAGCACCAGGAAGAGCGGCGTCAGATCGAGATGAGATTTCCACACCTGACGATCAATAAGCTCTTGCCCGTAGAAATGTTTCCATACTGCGATGCCATTGCACGCGATATGGGCCGGTACCCCACTATTCGATCAACTGGATCAATAAGAAACTGGATACGCCTGCATCTCGCTCCCGCCAGCACCCTTCATTATGCATCGGAAATCAAACCAGAAAACCAGATGTGCTATCTGCCTAAGGTACTGTGCTTGGTCCTATTCTTAATACGCTGCACGGACCTTGTAAATTCCTGGATTTCATCCGTTAAGAAAAAGAAAATATGAAAACAATTACGGAATCCGAAGCAAAGGCGATGTTGGGGCAGGTACGTTGGTGGGATGTGCGGGCACCGGGGGAGTATCGGGCAGAACACATTGAGGGGACGGAGAATGTGCCTCTGGATGTCATTAATCGTGGGGGTGAGTGGCCTAAGGGTGAGGGGCCAATCGTGCTTTCCTGCCTGTCCGGGAAACTTTCGGAAGCTGCAGCTGGGGTATTGGAGGCGCAAGGTCACTTGGATGTTTACTCGCTTTCGGGGGGTATCGAGGCATGGAAGGCTGCAGGTTTTTCAACGATCAAGGGCTCCGGGACGATCAGTATTGAGCGGCAGGTGAGGATCGCTGCGGGCACTCTTGTCGCTGCTTTTTCGATTTTGGGCCTGACCGTGCACTCTGGCTTCTTCGGTGTTCCGATTTTCGTGGGGTGTGGGTTGGTATTCGCCGGCGTGACAGATACTTGTGGAATGGGGCTCATATTAGCGAGGATGCCTTGGAACCGTTAGGCATGCTCCTCGAGTGAACGCATCCTAATCTGCGGACATAGATCAAGTTTTCCTCAATTCACCTATTAGCTGGGCGAATGTTTGGGGCGTCATGCCAAAAAATCCTGCTCTTCTAAAATCATTATCACTGGCCTTACTGGCTTGTTTGTTATTTCCCGCCGTTATTTTTGCTGCCGCACCAGGGGTCTCTGATGATAAAATCGTATTAGGCCAAACTGCGGCGACCGACGGGCCTGCCTCAGCATTAGGCAGTGGGATGCAATATGGCCTCCAATTGTGGTTCGATCACGTGAATAGCACAGGTGGCATACATGGCCGCACAATCGAACTCACTACTTACAACGATGGCTACGAGCCAGTTCAGGCATTGGATAATGCTAAGAAACTAGTCGAAGAGGACAGCGTCTTTGCACTGATCGGCGGTGTCGGCACACCCACTGCGAAAGCAGTTGTCCCTTTCGTCGAGTCAGCTCAAGTTCCCTTCATCGGACCCTTCACCGGGGCGGGGTTCCTACGCGATCCCGATCTAAACTGGGTGGTTAATGTGCGAGCGAGCTATAATCAAGAAATGGAAGCTCTTGTTGCCCACTTGCATGATGAGCTGGGCTATGACCGCATTGGAATTTTTTACCAAAACGATGGCTATGGCCAAGCTGGGCTCTCTGGACTCCAAGCAGCCATGGAACGCCGTGGCCTTGAGATCTCACAAGAAGCAACCTATGAACGCAACACGCTCGCCGTTAAAAAGGGCGTCTTGGCCTTCCGCAAGGATCCGCCGCAAGCGATTGTTATGGAGGGTGCATACAAGCCGCGTGCCGAATTTATCCGTGTAGCACGCCGCGCTAAGATCACCGACACGCTCTTTTGTAATATATCCTTTGTAGGCACCCGCGCATTATTTGCAGACTTGGGCGGTGATGCGTCCGATGTTTTAATCTCACAGGTCATGCCCGACCCAAGACTTAAGGGCCTTCCATTCGTCTCGGAATACCTGGACCTTTTGGCAAAATCCGGGAGCAATCATGAGCCCGATTGGATTTCTCTAGAAGGGTTCGCAGTAGGTAAGCTCTTTACCGAAGCTTTGAGCAAATTGGGTAACGATGTCACCCGAAGTGGATTTATGGAGGCTATTGCAGCGACGGGGACATTTGATCTCGGCGGCGTCGTTCTCGAATTCAGTGACAATGACAGTCAAGGCATGAACGATGTCTATATGACGGCGTTCAAGTCGGGCGAGATCGTAGACCTGTAAGCATTCGCCGCGGAGCTAAATTTTTAGAAACGTGAAAAGCACTTTCTCGAAGTTACGAAGACTCGGCTTAAAACGGCAGCTCGCTTTGTCTTTTGGGCTTCTAATCTTACTGACGGGTGGGATCAGTGCGCTCGCGTTCAGCACGTTGGTTAATCTCAACACAAGTCTGGAAAGCACCGTAGCCAGTCTTGAGGAGTCGCGCCAAAAAGAGGCGTCCCTTCTCAAGAGCAGCCTGCTTAGAGAGGAAACGCTAGACGGTCTGATACAATCTCCAGATCACGAGTCTGTCGAAGGTCTCTGGGAGACAAATGGCCCCTCTTTTTCAAGTGGAAACCACGTGCTAAAGGATCTGAAAACAGCGCGTATTTCAGCGCTCGATCAGTTGGATAGTCTACGCGCTCTACATGGAGATCTCATGATTGATAGCGATATCATGAATGAAGCGATCAGCTCATTAATCGAATATCTCCGTACGGCTCAGACAGATGCTATCTTCCAAAGGTTCGGAGAGATCCGTTCGACTCTCGATAACAATAACGATGATTCTCTGGCGAAAATTTCAGCCTTGTTTGACCAAACCACAGAAAAATACGGCCAGCTATACACTGCCATCACCCTGGTTCTCGACATATCGAATAATATTCGTGCTGCAGAAAGTCGCATAGGCACAGATAGACTTACCATTTCCCGTGCGAACTTAGCCACATTACGCGAAAATCTTAGCTCACATTTAAAGGGGTCTGCCGAGGGATTCTCAACAGAGCTCCTCAGTCGCGCTCAATCAGCTCTGTCAGCGCTGACTGAAGATCGTCTAGATTTGCTGCTACGCGATGACGGTTCTGGCGATTTTGAGGCGCTGATTGCTGAACTCACCAGCCTACGCGTGGACATAGCTCTAACCGTCGACGATGCTGTGTTTGAAAATATACTACAGCTCGATGATCTTATTTCGTCGATCAGCTCGATCAATCAAGAGACTTTCGATACCTTATCGTCGTTCCGGAGCATCGTCCGTGAACTGAGCGAACAGGCCCAGAACCTCGATGAAAAAGCTGGCATACTCCGCTCGGAGCTCCAGCGGACCAAAGACCTTGTTCTAGAGGTCGTCAATCAATCCATTTCACTCGAAGAACTCGATTCCGCGAGAGACTCAATCGAACAGTCATTCAGTGTTCTCGACCCCTCATGGCAAGCAATTGAGGCGGGCTTACAGCAATCAGCAATCAACCTGCAGCTGACTGAAGACTCGACATTCTCAAGCCTACACAATGCAGCGAAACAAGCGGTTGAACAGGTCCGCACATCGGCAACTCGAGTCCTCCCCTCCTTGGCTCAAAACCGGGAATCTCGTGAAGCATTTTTAACGGCAGCATTAAGAGCTCAAAACTGGATCAAAGCACAAGGGGCCGAGGCCGATGCCGAGATCGCTGAGATTGGTCATTTCATCAGTGCACAAATCGACTCGAGTATTCGGACTGCGTCTTCATCGCGGAAGGCACTCCTCGTTTCGAGCATCGGGGCGATCAGTGTAGCAATTCTCATGGCCTTGATCCTTCCTCGTGCAATTGTCGCTGCAGTATCGCGTGCGACTGGATCTATCGATGGGGCTAGGACGGGATTTGCACAAGCGTCCGATGGCATCACCCACCACAGTGATCAACTCAAGAAGCAGGCAGATGGCCATGCGGTGCAGACGCAACAAATACATCGACAGCTCACTCAGATTTCTGAGGAGATTTCGCTGGCTCGCGGGAAGACATCAGAGACGTCACAGATCATTAGCCATACCCAGGAACAGAGCAGAGCAGCCAATCGGCTCATGCAAGACTTAGCCACCGCGATGTCTGAAATCAGAGAAGCTTCCGAAGACGCTAAACGCGTTACCAGCGACATCCACACCATCGCGTTCCAAACCAACATCCTAGCCCTCAACGCGGCCGTTGAAGCTGCGCGAGCAGGTGAGCAAGGAGCTGGATTTGCAGTCGTCGCAGACGAAGTACGGGCGCTTTCCATGCGTTCCGCAGACGCCTCGGGCAACACCGCACGCATCCTGACTAAAATCGATGACCAAATTTCTAAAAATACGGAATCTGTTGAGAAATTAGCAGACGACTTTCTCCGCCTTAACGAGCAAATCGCCGATGCTGTGAATCGCCTTACCAGTATGGAATCGTCTGCCAAGGAGCATGAGTCCACCCTCCAAGAAGTCTGTAATCTACTAAGCAATTTCACAGCCATCCCATAGGGATGCGCTAAAAAATTAAAAAGTGGTTGGCTCTGGCGGACTTCCGATCAAGGAAGT
>JABSRG010000073.1 GCA_013215165.1 Opitutales bacterium
CGAAACCAGTTGAGGTGGTCCTATTTCCGGAATCATCGGTAGCGACCGCAGTTATTTCAAAGGTTCCTGTGCCTAATGGGATCCATTGGATCGTAAATGCATTGCCGGACCCAGATGAATCTACTCCACTGCCAATTAACACACCGTCAGCGAAAAATGATACCCCAGTGATTGATCCATCTACATCTGTAGTGAAGGCTGAAAGTGTGATTGCCGATTCCTCTGTTATATCCTCGCTAGGCACAAATAAATCTACTTCAGGCGCTTGATTCGCGGTGACACTGACGGTCACTGCAGCAGATCGAGGACCTTCGAAGAAGCCTGTCTCAGTAGCACTCACTGAGATGTCGAACGTGCCGCTAGAAATAGGCTCCCAATTAAATTGATAGGGAAATGTAGACGTTGAGCCGAGTAATACGTCGTTTATAAAGAAGTCTACAGTGACGTCACCAGAAATCCCTAGACCTGAGGATGTCACACTAGCATTTATCGTAACGGTGTCACCGACCTTAAAAGCGTCGCCACTTGAAGGGCTAGAAACACTCGCGAGAGGGGCGGCCGGAATGGTAAATTCTAAGCTAAAGGATGCTGCGGTTGATGATATACCGTCTTCATCTATCGCATAGAGTGTATAATCATACACTCCCCCCTGCTGTACATTTACCAAGGAAAGGCTGTTCGTTGTCCCGACACTCGTTGTGCTCGCTTCAATCGAATTGCCTCGGAAAAGAATTACTTCGTCCACAACGCCGTCAGTGTCAGACGCAGAGAAGAAGACCTCTACAGACGTCCCAACAGAAAATTCAGAACCATCTGCAGGAGACAGGAGTGTGATCGTCGGCGCGACAGAATCGCTAACAGAATAATTGATAACTGGGTCAGAGACCGTTATGTTCCCAGCATCGTCTCGCGCAGTAGCCGTCAGAGTAAAATTACCTACTGAATCATTCGCTACGGTGAAACTATTCGTGCCGCCAGTTGCACTTGGGGTAACCGTAGCAATGGGAAAACCCGATCGCTCGAGTGTGAGCTCATTTAGGTTTCCATCGATATCAATAGTGCGGACGTCCAGAGTGAAGCTCGAGCCAAGAGAGAAGTCTCTTCCGTCGACCGGATCTTCGATAACAACGACAGGACTTGTAGAAACGACTGTATAGGTCGCAGTGGCCATCTCCTGATCGCCGTCATTATCAGTTGCGGTAACGGTAACGATATAATTCCCGGTTTGGATTAGCTGATTTGCACCAATAGAGAATGAAAAAGGAAAGGTTGCATCATTATCGGTAATAAGTGAGTCCCCGGAACCATTTGAGATGTCTAAGTCGATACTCACAACAAAACCATCGGGGTCACTCGCCGCGACTCCGATATCGAAACTTCCGCCAATGAAGACCGTGCGGTCGCCGCCCGCTATGGATACATCGGGATCCAATGCAAAAAGACCTTGGGAACCTAGTCCAAAAACTGTGACGCATACAATTTTGAGTAAATTTAAAGAGGAGAAATTGATCATTTTCGAAATGAAATTTTGATTAACGATTGCGCTCAACATTGCCGCCAGGCGTAGAGATTACTGGGTTTTGGAAGAGCGCATTTGCTTCGATGCCGCGGTAAGCCTGGCGGCTTGGAGAGCCTCCGGGGGAGACCAAGTTGGCGGTAACGAAAATCATAAGATTTCGCTTCAAGCTGGACTCGCCTTCATTTCGAAACAAGCGGCCGACCAAGGGGATATCACCAAGAAAGGGAACCTTGTCTTCGACAAATTTGACCTCCTCACGAACGAGACCGCCAATCACGACTGTGGCACCATCGTAGATGGTTACCTCAGTCCTTACCTCTCGCGTAGAAAAAATTGGCTGATAGAAGCCCGGTGGAACAGTGGCTGTACTGTTTCCGGAGATCGCCACACTCGGTCCGCCATATTCAACAAAACCTTCAAATTCGGTGACTTTTGGCTCGAGGAGTAAGCTGATGTTATCGTTATCTTCCACAGTCGGTGTCACTTCCATTTCGACACCGACGTTCCTTGAGGTAAAATCTTGTGGAGTTCCCGCTGTGATCGCAATCGATGAGGAGCCCCCGGTATTGTTAGTATTATTTCCTCCTCCTGAAGCAGTTGCTGAGATATCTCTATAACTTTCTGGATAAATTAACTCCTGGGCCACAGTGATTTGTGCCGTCTTTCCATTCAACACTGTCAGTCGGGGTGCACTCATAAGATCACTTCCTGAGGCACGTTCGAGGGCATTGATCATAACGCTCACGTCTGCGCTTCCGATTGTCCCGACGATCGCACCGATGGGACTCGATCCCGAACCAAAATCAAGTGAGTTTGGGAAAACTGGCGGTGCGTTCGATAGCTCTCGCTGATTAGTGTTTGTTGTGATCGTCGTAGTAGTATTATCTGGGTCGACATTGAACCTGTCGTTAACTGTCTGAGGACTTGTATTGAAGGTCTTATCGTAAAGTAACTGCGGTAAACCGTCGGACCCGATTATCACGTTACCATTTGAGTCGAACTGTGGACGTCCATCTCCAGTGATGGACCAACTGAATCCAAGTTCTTCCAACGCCCCCTCATTCACCTCGAGAAACTTTGCCTCGATCTCGACCTGTTTGGTCTGGTCGTATCTCCGGAGGATATTTCTGAGTTTCTCTACGTTTTGAACTGTTTGAGTGACAATCAGCTGAGTGCCATCAAACGCAAGACTTGCACCAGAGACTGTGGTGAAAGGCACACCGGCCCGCTCGAAAAAGCCTTTGAGCCGTTCTTCATCTTCGCTGCCAGAACCTCCGCCACCTCCGTTGCCAAAGGGCGAAGCAACAGAAGGAGGTGCAAACGGATCCACAACCGCGGCGGCAGATCCACCGCCGCCTTGGTTACGCCCACCGCCAGTGAGACGCAGGACCGTAGCACGTGAAACTGGGAAAAACTCTGTCACTAAACTTTCTTGGCCGCCAGAATTGGAACTGGGACGCATCGTTACGACATCCTGCTGGACATTGTATTCGTAGTTAACCTGTTGTGAAACAAGGCGAAGAATCTGTTCGAGCGATAGCCCGAAGACAGTGAGACTCACTTTGGGGTCCGTTGCTTCATTGACCTGGTAACCAGGGATGATATTAACTCCCGGAGTAACGAATAGTGAATTGCCTTCAACATCCTTCGGGCTGTATTCAATGGATAGCTCAGAGAGTGTCTGTAGAACACGAGAAAGGCTCTGCCCTGTGAAGGAAACTCGAGGAATTTTTGTTTCGCGGAGTTTTTCCAAAATTTCCTGATTCTGAATCGCCACACTTGTCTCCTCCTCAATCCGATCCGTAGAGACGCGGGGCCGACTCCAAGATTCAGAAACTTCTCCGATCATCTCGGCCCGAGTGCGATAGCGAGATATCTCGATAGCTTCGCGTTGACGTTTGGCAATTATCTCTTGGAAGCGTTTAGCAGCGGCGTTCCGAGGATCCAATACCTCGATATTTTCTAGAGTTCGTGAGGCACCTGCATAGTCCCCATTGAGAAATTGGACACGGGCGGTAACAAGAAAGTCCTCGATGAGCCGCTGATCGCGAACGAATTCTGGACTCACGCTCTCAATTGGAACCAAGCTAGGATCTGTAGCAGCATTCTTGTAACGTTCCTCTACTTTTGCTAATTGCTCGGTATTCCCGTAGGTCTGGCGGTGCGAGGTGATCATGGACTCTGCACCAGCCAAATCCTGATTTACCACCGCATCTTCAATACGTAAAATGCTGACCCGTTCTCTGGCAGCTTCAAGTCTTTCAATCGTTGGCGTGGTCTTAGGACCAGGAACAAGCCTTCTAGCAACCCCTTCTAGCAAACGACGAGCCTCTGCAAACTCTCCGTTTCCGGCAGCTAACTCTGCAGCGGTAATATCAGTGTTACTCTCTTCTATCAGGCGCTGCTGCGCCGCTTCTGCTTCACGGATGAGTCGATCTAAGTCTTCGGTATCACCAGAAGAGTCTGATTGAGCAAATAAGGAACTTGAGGCGAATACGACCGTAGCAAAAGCTACTGTCCAGTGCCTGAAGAATTTTGGGGCAAGCAGGTAAATCACTGGATTTTAGTTATATAGTTAGAGCAGAGAATTAGATTAAAAAGGGCTATGCTGGAAAAAGACCACTATAGATCAAAAGCATTGAAGATAGACTCGGGCTGTTGGGTGGCGTCCTGCTGACTCCCAATAGACTCAGGACTGGTGCCAGGACTTTGAATGGTCTCAATTGATGAGCTGAGAAGTGTCTCTGTTTCGTCTAAAACATCATCATCTGGGGTCAGCTTTGTAAGCGTTACGGATGCTCTACCCTCATCAACGATCTCGTCGATGGTATAAGTGTATCCATTCAATAAAAAGGATGGTGAGCCAGACTCCACCTCAACGCGCTCAGCCGTAATTGTCGATTCAAAGCCGAGCGTGAATTCATCCAAAAACTTTACCTCTCCCATGTTAAGGCTGACAGACTCACCAAGTCTTTCATCAAAGATGACCAGACGCTCAGTCACCATGATGACACCATCATCGTTAAATTCCCTTTTAATGATGATATCTTCAATACGCGCCCCTTTATCGGGTAGTGCGTCACCGATCCTGGCACGGATGGTCTGGGTGAGGCTATCTACCCCTGATTTGTCAAATATGAGCGCCAGGCTCTTTTTGGAATCGAGTGGATCTTCTTGAACATATCCCTCAAATTGAAATCGGTATTCTTTTTTGGTAAGGCCCAAAAACCTGACACCAAATGGATCTGGAGCTGTAGGAACTGCAGGTGGCTGGGCAGAAAAACTCCCATCACGATCTATAAAAATTTTCGGAGGCGTGAACACTCCAAATAGCCATAGAGGCTCGTCACTGTCTTGAGGTTGAGGTTTTGACCATGAGGGTGACAACTCTGGGAATACCGGAACTTCGATTGTGTCTAGTTCTACTAAAAGCGGTGCGTCAACAGGCGTGTTGATTCGAGGGTCCGCAATCTCAACCCCACCCAACAAAGTCATGCCAACTACAACGGCGAGCACCACAATCCCGATGACCAAAATAATCATACCCAAATACTTATTCATCTGCCACCTCCTCCGCTGTCTCGATTCCTGGCGCTAACACCACTTCAACGTATTCTAAGGTCACAATGAACTCGCTCGTGTTATTATCTACAACAGGTTTTTGTGAGGCATCGGCTTGGCTTGGGCTGGATCCACTACTTCCAAGAAGTTGAGAAAGGCCTGCAGCGGATGGATCTATTGTATCTTGCTCTTCTTCAATTCGTTGCACCTCGATACTTCTGACGACGACCGGAAGGTCGAAGGAAGCGAGGGACGAAAGAAACGCTCGCAGTGATTCCGTATATCCCGAAAATCTAACCTCGAATGCCAATGTCGAAACAGCCCCATCGATGGAAGCAGAAACGGCGGGTAGAATCTCGAAATGATCGCCTTGCGCACGCAGGCGTCTACGCGGGTTACTCATGCGCTTGAGCACTGCTTCGCGGCGTGATGCATCCACCTCAATGTGCTGTCGTGCGATTCGGTTAACCTCTATGGGATAGAAATCGGAAGCAGAATCAAAAAGCCGAGAAACGATGTAAGTCAGCACCTGTCTTTGTTTGTCCAACTCTTCAACAATCGATCGGCTCGGCGTAGGAGCCTGCCCTACATACCTAGAAAACCCAAACCCTTCTTCCTCAACGACAGTGATATTTGGATCCTGTTCGGCTCTTCTGGTGAAGTCTCTGATATACTTTTGAAGGACAGGAAGAAAGATAACCGGGTCTTTTTCTAGCTCCATCTTTCTATCTGAAGTCAATCGACTTACAGAGTCTGCATAGGCCTCCTCAAGGGCAGCGAGACCAGCCTCAGCGGCCATTAGGTTCCCCGCAACCGGAGTCGGAAACATCGAAAGAGCAGATCGGTAATCACGTTCGGCGCGCTCTGCTGCACGCGTTGCCTTCCCCAAGCGAGATGAGGCCATAAATGACATTACAGAGCCCGCTATCACTGCGACAACAAGCAACCCGCACAAAGAGCTGAAGAGAGGATGTTTTTTCAGAAAATCCATGCTATAGTGGACGGTTCGGGTCCACATTTAGAGTAACCTTAAAGGGTAACAGATTAAGACCTTCATCAATAACCGAAAAGTCTATTTCTGGATCTGAAGCATTTAGGAAAAATTCACTTTGGATAAGTTCGTTTGTCAAAGACCTCAGTCGATTCGAGATAGCTCTAGGGTCAATTGTATCTCCAGTAAGTGCTCGCGATGCATCATCACGTAATAAAATCCTTCCTGAAATGGTGAGAGAGTAATTGGTCGTTAATTTTTCCAATACCAACGGGTTGCCGAAGTCATCAAACTCCTCGCTGCTCTCTACTGTTTCGACAACCTGGGTCCGGTCTACAAAAAGATCATCGAGCCAAGTGTCACCCACAGAGTTCAACGATGCCTGCAATTCATCAAAAAAGAAAATCCAATTGAAACGCGACTGGGTCAGTGTCTCTAACTTGCTGATCTTTTCCGCGACCAATTCAGCCTCGGCTTGGATGGCTGAAATTTCGTCAGATGTCGCTCGGAAGGCAGGTGTAGCTTGGCTGTAGGCTAACTGGTTACGTTCAAGTGCATCGGCAGCACCTGACATCGAAACGAAGGGTAAAAAACTTGCTACAGCGAGACAGCTAAGGCCCGCCAAAACGAGCGGCTTCTGCTTATTCAGCACCCTTTCAGCTTGTATGTGCTGAGGGAGTAGATCCGCGAATGCAGGACTTTCAAGCTGAGCGTGGCTTGCGACCCCCACGATTTCAGAAAGTTGAAACCGCATGATACTCATTTTGTCGTTCGCCGCCAGAGAATCACTCAGCTTAATCGAATCGATAGGGTCGAAGTAATCTATCGATACCTTCTGTTTCTCGGCGAGATATTCAGAGAAGCCGCTCAGCAAAGATCCTCGCCCAGTCAAAAGGATTCCCTCGAGGCTCTTCCCTTTGTTCTGACGGCGATAATTGACGACTGAGCGCGTGATTTCTGTGCTCATCCGCTGCATGAATTGCTGCGCGCAACCCAAAACCATCTTCACGTGAGGATCATCTTCAGCAAAGGACTCCGCTCCAGAGAAAAATTTTACTTTAAAGGACTCTGCCTTGTTGAACGAGACGCCCATCGAATCGGCGATCTGTTGGGTCAGCGAATTCCCACCCAGTGAAATATTGCGAATAAAGAAACCGTTTTCGGAAAAGAAAATTAGGTTCGAGGCCCGGGCTCCCACATTGATGAGAAGCTTATTATCAGAAGCATCACCCAAAGATGCTTTCACTGCGTTGTAATCGAGGATCGAAGCCGCCGTTACTTGTTGGATATTTAATCCGATCGCAAAAAGCTGATTAACAAAACTGAGAATAAAATCATTTTTTACAGCAATGAACAGGCAGTCCGTTTCAATGCCATCATCACCGACGATTTCGCTGTCCCAAACCACCTCATGCAGCGGATACGGGATGTTCTGTTGTGCTTCAAAAGCTATAATTTGGGCTCTCTGAGACTCGTCTACATGGGGAATCTTGATCGACTTTGTCAGCAGACGAAATCCAGGTAAAACGAGCGTCGCGCTTTTACCCTTCAATTTGTTGTTCTCAACGATTTCCTTCAGCGTAACAATGGTAGCTGAAAGCCAATCGTCATCAGAAGATATGTCATAATCTAGCTCTTCGGAAATGAGCTGAGAAAGCATATGTTTTCCGTCCGACTGTTCATCGAATACAGCAACACACAGGTTACTCGCACCACAGTGCACGGCAAGAGGGGTAAAGGAAGTCATTAGGCAGGGGTATTGAAACCGCTAATTGGCGGTTAAAGGTGCTGATAGAGAATCAGTCAACAGGAAATCCCTCAGGGCGTCTGAATATGGGCAGTCCACGGAGGTTGCCTCCCAAAACTCCAGGATTGATATAAAAAGGTCGCAGGATTCCGTCATTCTGTTGACCCTCCGGTCCCTCAGAACGCTGTTTTAGTGAACGGATCGCCTCGGCGTTTCCGCGGATATTATCTGACACGAAATCTGGGCTAAAGGCTAGAGCTTCACCATCAACTATGATTTCTATGTAAAATGCAAAAGGCTCGGCCCTGAGCCGATCTCGCTCGACGATGGGTCCCGGGAGGATGAAAGGAACGACAAAAGAATCACCATGTTTGACCGTTAGCACCTCGGCCGAAGATCTATAATAAGTAAATGAACCGTCTGCCAGCTGATAACTCAGATGCGGGACGACCTTAATGTTGTTATCGTAGCCAGACTCTGTGTCATCGCGGACTGAACGTAACTCGATAGTAATGATATTCCAATCGTCTCGGCTCTGATCAAAGTCGATACTCCGGAGTTCAATTACTCCAAAAAGTGCCAGTGGTGTGAGCAGAAGGGTCAAAGTAATTCGAAGCATAATCGTTTGCGAGGATGTCGATAACGAACCAGGCTGAATTCGATCAACCCTAAATCCCAACAAAATAGCGAATGAAGCCACATAAGATCAGTACTCTTCTTTTCATTACGGACCCAGATGATCGCTTACTAATGATTGAAAGAAAGAAAGCTCCAAATCTCGGAATGTGGAGCCCTCCAGGTGGAAAGCTCGAGACCCAGACCGGCGAATCCGCACATCAGTGTGCCGTAAGGGAGGCATACGAGGAGACAGGTATGCAACTCAGCATCAATGACATACATCTTTTCGGAATGGTAAGCGAGCGCGGCTATGAAGGAGCAACGCATTGGCTCATGTTCCTTTTCCACGTCATCCCTCCGCTCGAGGCACTTCCAAAGTCCATAGACGAAGGGACATTCTCGTGGTTCTCTCGTGCAGAGATCGAGTCGCTTCCCATTCCACCCGGCGACAGCGAACTGGTTTGGCCCCTATTCGATGAGAAAAGAACTGGATTTACCTGCGTTCACGCGGACTTTCAGGGCGACAACCTCGAAATAGAGATTGAAGAATCAATGTAACTCACCATCCCTTTTTGTTCTTTCAGGCCATCAAAGCTGCTAAACGGCGCAATTCACCTGAATACTTTCTTATGGAGGATTACTCTCAGGCACCGATAAACAAGTCCCTGTCGGATGATGACAAGATACGTCTCTACCACGACATGGTCCGCATCCGAATCTTTGAACAGCACGCTCTCCAAGGCTATCAGCGCGGAAAGATGGGCGGCTTCTTACATCTATATATTGGACAAGAAGCGACCGCGGTCGGCACAGTCTCACTCATGGGAGATGACGATCACGTCATCACCGCATACCGCGACCATGGCCATGCTTTGGCAGTGGGGATGAACATGAATGAATGTATGGCAGAGCTGTATGGAAAATACACGGGCTGCTCCAAGGGCAAGGGAGGATCGATGCACTTCTTCGCACCTGATAAAAATTACTGGGGCGGGCACGGAATCGTTGGAGGCCAGACGCCTCTCGGTGCCGGCATCGCATATGCCCTAAAATACCAAGAAAAAACAGGTTGCTGCATGTGTTTCTTAGGCGACGGTGCTATCAACCAGGGCGCTTTCCATGAATCACTAAACTTGGCAGCTCTGTTCGATCTGCCTGTTGTCTACATCATCGAAAACAACGGATATTCCATGGGCACATCACAAGTGCGCTCATCTGCCCATCCCAAAGAGGGTTTGGCAGCGCGCGCAGAAGGTTATGGCATGGACTGGGATATTATCGACGGCTCAGACCTCTACGCAGTGCGCGCCGGAACTCAAAAAGCCATCGAGCGAGCACACAAAGAATCGCGGCCAACTCTTCTAGAAATAACCACATATCGATATTACGGGCACTCCATAGCCGATGCGAACCACCAAAAATATCGCACCAAAGAGGAGATCGAAAACTACAAAAAGAACCAAGACCCCATAAACCTGTTCGAACAAAAGCTCATCGAAGAAAAAATTCTCACGGAAGACGCTGCCAAGGCCATCACCAAGGAAGCTAAAGAAGAGGCAAAAACCTCAGTCGAATTCGCGGACAACAGCCCATTTCCTCCTGCCGAGGAGATATTCACGGACGTATATTGGGAAGTGGACAACCAAACCGATGCCGGGAAAACCGGAAAACACTTTTTCAACTCTCTCGAAAGCTAAGCCGACATGCCTGCACTCACTTACCGCAAAGCTCTCAATGAAGCTTTCGCAGAAGAAATTCAACGCGATCCGAACGTCGTCCTCATGGGCGAGGAGGTCGCTCAATACAATGGCGCTTATAAAGTCACCGAAGGACTCTGGAAAGAATTCGGCGACAAGCGTGTGGTCGACACGCCCATATCTGAAGCTGGCTTCATCGGCATGGCAATCGGTGCCTCTATGTTAGGTATCCGCCCTGTCGTAGAACTTATGTTTTACAGCTTCGCCTATGTGGCCTGGGACCAAATGGTAAACAATGCCGCGGCAGTACGCTACATGTCTGGTGGTGCGATCAATTGCCCAATTGTTATCCGTGGACCTGCTAATGGCGGTACTAACGTCGGCTCAACACACTCGCACACACCCGAGAACCAAGCGGCAAATTTCCCTGGATTAAAGGTCGTCTACCCGGCTACTGCCTACGATGCCAAAGGAATGATGAAAGCTGCGATCCGCGACAACGATCCGGTCTTCTTCATGGAGTCCACATCGCTCTATGGCGTGGAATGGGAAGTTCCAGAGGACGACTATATTGTTCCTCTAGGTAAGGCAGACATCAAGCGCTCCGGATCAGATATCACGATCATCTGTCACGGCGGAGCTGTCATGACTGCACTTGAAGCGGCAAACATCCTTGAGGAGCAACATGAAATTGATGTCGAAGTCGTGGACTTGCGCTCGATCCGCCCTCTCGACGAATCGACTATGGTTGAGTCAGTCAAAAAGACAAACCGCTGCTTGGTGCTTGAAGAAAATAAGCCTTTCTGCGGCGTCGGTGCTCAAATCGCTTCCACAATCCAAGAACAGGCGTTCGATTACCTAGATGCTCCGATTGGACGAATTTCCTCGCTCGACGCTCCCCAGATTTACTCCATGCCTCTGGAGAAAATCCAAATTCCAGATGCCCATCTCGTCGTAAAGCGCGTGCTTTCTATGCTCTAAACTCCAAAAAATTACCACGAAGCACTCTAAAACCTATCCATGGCTACAATTATCGAAATGCCCAAACTGAGCGACACCATGACAGTGGGAACGCTCGTCACCTGGCTCAAAAAAGAAGGCGACCCCGTTGCATCGGGAGACATGATTGCCGAAGTCGAAACCGACAAGGCAACGATGGAGGTCGAAAATTTTGAAGATGGCATCATCCTCAAAGTCTACGTCGCCGAGGGAGAACAGGTAGATATCGGTGCTCCGATCTGTGCCATCGGAGAAAAAGGTGAAGACATTCCAGAAGTCGGAACCAGTTCATCTGCTCCGAAAACAGAAGCTGCTGAAGAGACGCCAAAGGAAGCCTCCGCTTCCCCCGCACCCACAGCCCCCGAGCCTACTACAATCGCGGCAACAACTCAGGCACCTAGCAGTTCAGATAGTCGCGTTAAAGCCTCTCCCCTTGCTAAGAAAATCGCTGCTGAAAAAGGCATCGATCTGGCCTCAATCACCGGCAGCGGTCCCAACGGTCGTATCGTGAAAGCGGACGTCGAAAACACCAAACCGATTCCTGCCAGCGAGACAGCAGCCGCGCCAGCGCCTGTCATTTACTCAGGAGCCGGTATTCAGGAGGCCAAGTCCGTCCCCGTTTCCAATATGCGCGGAACAATCGCCCGCCGCCTGCTCGAATCGAAAACACAGATCCCGCACTTTTACCTCAGCATCGAGGTTAATGCCACAGCCCTCATCAAATTTCGCGGTGAGCTC
Source organism: Opitutales bacterium (assembly GCA_013215165.1). Classification (NCBI taxonomy): domain Bacteria; kingdom Pseudomonadati; phylum Verrucomicrobiota; class Opitutia; order Opitutales; species Opitutales bacterium. Next base: position 11,871 of record JABSRG010000073.1, read on the forward strand.
AACGCAGGATTAGAGTCTCAGGGCGTTAAACTCACGGTCAACGATCTCATTCTTAAAGCAGCGACAGAAGCTCTGCGCCGAGTCCCATCGCTCAACGCGTCCTGGATGGGAGACCACATTCAATACCATGATGCGGTCAACATGGCTTTCGCCGTACCGATCCCTGACGGCCTACTTACGCCAACGATCATGGACGCTCACCTGAAAAGCATCCGCACCATTAGCCAGGAGGCCAAAGCTCTTATCAAGAAAACCCAGGCCAAGAAACTCACCCCTGCCGAGATGAGTAACCACACCTTTACCGTCTCAAATATGGGTATGCCCCGCCTGGGAATCTCCAATTTCTTCGGCATTATCAACCCGCCTGACGCGGCTATTCTTTGCGTAGGGGCATCGGTGGCCAAACCCGTCATCAGCCCAAAGGGCGACGTCGTTCCTGGCCAAATTATGAATCTCGCACTCTGCTGTGACCACCGCGTTGTGGATGGAGCTGACGGAGCGGAATTCCTCAGCAGCCTGCGAGACATACTCGAGACTCCAGCACTCATCCTCGCATAAACGGAGGTCTCATTTCTGATTCTTTTCCCGAAAGCCTCGGGCTTTGTTGACAAAACAGGGCCACGGGGCTTTCGCTCGTTTAAAGCCTTAAATTCAGCCAGCTAGACGCGACCACTATGCCCACTGACCCAATCCAAGAGAAAGGATTCGAGAAGATCGACAGCGATCTCACCTTCCTCATCGACTGCCTTCACGAAATTCTCAACGAAGTGGGGGAGCCTCATCTAGCGACTGCTCTGCCGTGGTGGAACGGCTATACTGGCTTGACCGAGGAAGCACACACCTGGCGACTAGGCCAAGCATACACCATCGCGTTCCAACTCCTCAACATGGTCGAGGAAATGGTCTCACTTCAAACCCGCCGCCAACGCGAGAGCGATGCTAAAAGCAACGGCGAGAAAGGCCTATGGTATGCAGAGATACAGCGGCTCAAAGACCTCGGCTACACTGGGGAAAAAATCGCAGAAGAACTGCCATTCATTCGCGTTGAGCCCGTGCTCACGGCGCACCCAACAGAAGCAAAACGGTCGACAGTACTCGAACAACACTCCGAGCTCTACCGCCTACTCAACCGACGCGATAACACGGTTTACAGCCCCGACGAGCAACAGACCATCCGCCGAGCCATCAAGACGAACCTACAGCGCCTGTGGCGTACCGGTGAAATACGTCTCACCAAGCCCGAAGTCGCTGATGAGCGCAAGGGTATGCTCTTCTATTTCCGCGAGGCTTTTCCTCGGGTAATTCCTCAACTGGACGAACGCCTGGAACAAGCTTGGGAAGCCCATGGATTTGACGTTAATCTGATCCAACACCCCACTCAAAGACCCCAGCTCCGCTTCGGATCTTGGGTTGGGGGCGACCGAGACGGCCATCCCTTTGTGACCGCTCAAGTCACTGAGGAAACGCTGGCCGAGATGCGATTAAGCGCCCTGAAAGTGCTGGATCGGCAACTGGCTGACCTACCACGCAAACTATCACTTTCTGCGCGCCTTCAAGAGCCACCCAAGTTTTTAATCGAAGCGGTGGAACGCTTGAGTAAAGAGCTCGATGCCCGGGCAGCACACATCCTGAACCGCAATCCCCAATTCGAACCGTGGCGCGTCTTTGCCGGGCTAATTCGTGAAAAGCTGCCCATCAACGTCGAGCACGCATCGGACATATCACTCGATGAACGCCAAGAAAACTATACTATCGCCGCAGAACTGATTGAAGACCTCGAACTCCTGCGCCGTTCTCTCACCGAAATAGGCGCAGAGGCTATCGCATATCAGGATGTCGATCCCGTTATCCGCCTTGCCCATATTTTTGGATTTCACCTCGCCTCCCTGGATATCCGACAAAACAGCGCTTTTCACGATAAAGCCATCAGCCAGCTCCTCTCTGCAGCAAGCATTCCCGATGGAGAAAATTTCGCCGATTGGCCTGAGGACAAACGCGTTTCTTTTCTGAGCGAAGAACTGAAGTCTCCACGCCCTTTTGTCTACAAGTTCGCCAAAGACGGCACGGAGGCGGATAAGGTCCTCAGTTGCTACCGTGTCCTCGAAAGGCACATCGCTCAATACGGCACCGCCGGCATCGGTTCGTTTATTGTGAGCATGACGCGACAAGTTTCCGACCTTCTCGCAGTCTACGTCCTAGCTCGCGAAGCAGGCATCACTTACAAAAACAGCGATGGCCAGCTCGTCTGCCGCATCCCAGTCGTACCTCTACTGGAGACCCTAGACGATCTTCGTAATGGAGCCGAGATCATGGATGCTTTCCTTGCACATCCTGTCACTCAAGCCAGCCTCCCGTTGGTGCAAACGGCTGCAAATCGTCAGGGAATCCACCCGTCGATTACGCCAGTCCAACAAGTCATGGTCGGCTACAGCGATTCCAACAAAGACTCCGGAATCCTAGCGTCACAATGGGGACTCTTCACCGCACAGCGTGCCATTACCCAAGTCGGCACCAAGCATGGGGTGAATATGCAATTCTTCCACGGAAGAGGCGGCACAATCTCGCGTGGTGCTGGCCCAACCCACCGCTTTATGGAGGCGCTGCCCTCCGGGTGTGTAAATCGAGATTTCCGTCTTACTGAGCAAGGCGAGACCATCGCGCAAAAATACAGCAACCGCGCCACGGCAGCCCACAACCTTGAATTACTCCTCGCCTGCACCACAGGAACAAGCCTGGCGAATCCGAAGCCGGATGATTCGGAACCCGAATTCAAAGACATCTACGAACAGCTCACTCACGACAGTTCTGAGAAATATCGAGGCCTCCTCACCACCAAGCAGTTCATGGATTTCTATAATTTCGCCACCCCCGTGGATGCCTTAGAACACTCGGCCATCGGTTCGCGCCCAGCTCGACGCACAGGCAAACGCACCTTGGGCGACCTCAGAGCCATCCCATGGGTCTTCAGTTGGTATCAATCTCGATTCTACCTTCCAGGATGGTTCGGTGTCGGCACCGCACTCCAAAATCTTGAGACTCATAATCCAGAAGGCTTCGAGGCCCTGCAAACAAAGCTCAATACTTGGCCGCTTCTCAAATACGTCCTCACCAACGTGGAAACCAGCTTGGCATCCGCGGATTCAAAAATCATGAGCGACTATGCAAGCCTGGTTCCGAACTCAGCAGTAAGAGAGAAATTCATGGGCATCATTTCCGAGGAGATGGCGCTCACTGCCGAATACCTCAACAAAGTCTTCGGCAAGGCATACAACGAACGGCGCCCCCGAATGACCAAAACACTCGCACTCCGCGAAGAAGCCTTGCGCGTGCTCCATGCCGAGCAAATTGATCTCATCAAAAAATGGCGCGGCTACCGAGAAGCAAACGATACAGATAGCGAAAAAGACATCCTTCCACGCGTGCTGCTTTCAATCAATGCGATCGCATCCGGATTGAGAACGACAGGGTAGCTCCATACTGTCTCAAAAAATCGCCCAGACAATGAATTCAAACAAACCCAACTTTATCATCATCCAAGGAGAGGATTCAGGGAGACATCTAGGCTGTTATGGAGTAACTGATGCCCACACACCACATCTAGATCGCCTAGCAGCAGATGGCTGCCGGTATGATTTGGCTTTTTCTACCGCTGGGGTGTGCGCTCCTAGCCGCGGCTGCATGGCGACTGGCCGATATCAATGGAGTTTGGGAAACCATCACATGCGTTCCTCCCTGAAAAACGCCCCAAAAGTTTTCACTGAGCAACTCAGATCGGACGGTTACTTCGTAAGCTGGGCTAATAAAACAGACTTTAATTCACAGCCATCCCATAGGGATGCGCTAAAAAATTAAAAAGTGGTTGGCTCTGGCGGACTTCCGATCAAGGAAGTCA
>JABSRG010000074.1 GCA_013215165.1 Opitutales bacterium
CCACCGCGCCACCTACATCGAAAGTCAAGAATGGCTCAAAGAGGCCGCATGACTCCCCGCACCTCTGGTCACACCCATCTGCATCTTGGAATAAAATGCGCAGCGCTTTATGGATCCCCAAGATATAGGAAATGCGCTCCATCAAATCACGGTTAAGAGCTACCTGAGGGAGCTGTTTATAGCGATTGAAAGTCGTTGCCGGAAGGTCACCAAGTAAGGTGCGCTGTTCACCCGGCTTTAACTTCCAGTGTCGAGCAATAGCGAAGAAACCCTTGAGCGCGACCTGCCCCATACGCTCATCGCTAGCTTGTTCGGCGAGATTTCCTTTTCCGAGTTCTACTGCCATCAACATATAAAATGATCCGAATGGAATATTTTCAAGTTTTCATTCCATATGAAACAAGTAGCTCCAAGAAGTTCACCAACAGACTCATCCGGCAGAGGTGGGAAAAGCCAGACTTGAGTTTTTGGAAAAAACGACGAGCATGTTTTCATGACTAAAGCCGAAATCGCTGCGACTGTTGATCAGCTCAGCATTGAAGAGCGCACCTACATGAAAGCTTATATCAAGATGAAAGAGCTTGTGGGTGATCCTGATTATCGGGCGGAGATGAGTCGACGGTTGAACGCGGTGAAAGCGGGCAAAGGTGTAGATCAAGATCAGGTAGTTGATCTACACAATCGGCTGTCAAAAAACGGCCTATGAAATCTTTCCGCTGGCTGGCGACAGAGCAGGTAGTAGAACGAATACTGACTCTCCGTAGCAACCGGGATCGCCAGAAGTTTAACGACTTCTTTTCTCGTTTAGCGGGTGATCCAGAAGGATTGGCACAGGATAGCTTCGATGACTCTGAGGGCAATCTATACTACGCAACCCATTACGAGCATTGGATCATCACCTACCACATAGACGATGCCTTGAAGCAAGTGATTCTTTTGGCCTTAGAAATGTCCTGAACCCCTTAAAGACCCGCTATTGCATAAAGCAGAGCGTAGGTGTGAGTCTGGTCAATAATGCGACCTCCCCCGTCAGCCAAACAATTCCATCTGAAAATCCTCCGGCCCAGGACGTTGTTGCTTCTTTGGGACTTTGGACTCTCGAACTTCTTTTTCGGGACTTGTATCCGCATCGAAATTTAAGGCATGCAGGCGCTCGCTGCCTGACTCAAGATCGGCCAGGATATCCTTAGCACGTGCAATCACCGTGTCAGGCAAGCCCGCTAGGCGAGCAACTTGAATTCCATAAGAACGATCAGCCGCCCCCGGCACCACCTGCCTGACGAAGACGATCTCATCATTCCATTCCTTCACCGCGACGGAAAAATTTTCCATACGGCTCAAGTCCGCACTCAGCCGCGTCAACTCGTGATAGTGCGTTGCAAAGAGCGTGCGTGGGCCAGCCTCAGCGTCACTGTGCAGGTGTTCGACGACCGACCATGCGATGCTCAAACCATCGTAAGTGCTCGTACCACGGCCAATTTCGTCGAGGATAATGAGGCTCTGTCGTGTGCAGTTATTGAGGATATTTGCAGTCTCGTTCATCTCCACCATGAAGGTCGAATTGCCTCGCGCGAGTTCATCACTGGCACCGACTCTTGAAAAAATGCGATCGACTTTTCCTATCCGACAGTTGTTTGCCGGCACCCAGGCTCCCACTTGAGCCATGAGAACGATGAGACCTACCTGGCGAATAAAGGTCGATTTACCAGCCATATTGGGGCCAGTGATAAGGGCAATCTGGCACTGGCTCGACTGTAAGCTACAATCATTGGGCACAAAACGATGCTCACCCGCCAAGCCCCGGCGCTCTTTGCGCATCATCTGTTCCACCACTGGATGTCGCCCTCCTTCGATCTCCAGAGCATCTGACTCATCCAGCACCGGCTGACAATAATTCCACTCCCGTGCGATTTCAGCCCAGCCACAGAATACATCCAGCTCAGCCAGGGCATGAGCCGTTTTCTCAAGCCTGTCTTTGTCCTCCAAAATCCGGGAAATCACGCCACCAAACAGTTGCTCTTCACGAGCTAGGGCGCGCTCCTCTGCATTGAGAATCTCCTTCTCCTTACGCTTTAGATCCTCGGTCGTATAGCGCTCAGCATTCGCCATCGTCTGCTTGCGAATGTAGTGATTGGGCACCATCGCCAGATTCGACTTCGTCACCTCGATGAAGTAGCCAAACGCACCGTTGTATTTGACCTTGAGGTTCTTGATTCCAGTCAGTTCTTGTTCAGATTTCTCTAGATCTGCCAACCATGACTTATTGTCGCTGGTCAGCCCGTAGAGGTAGTCTAGCTCTTCGTCGAAACCGTGCCGGATAGTACCCCCGTCCTGGATGCTCCCTGGCAGATCGTCATTCAGGGCACTTCTCAAATGAGCCTCCAGCGCATCAAACTCCTCGATACGATCTGCCATAGAGTCGAGGAGCTCGTATTTTACCGCCCTCAACGACTCACGGATCTCCGGCAATTGATTCAAGGTGTCACGCACGCCGCCCAGCTCACGTGGATTCTGTAGCGTGTTCTGTAAACGACTTAAAATCCGCGGGATGTCGCGGACGCGTTTGAGCAACTCTTGAATGTCGTACAGAGCCGTCGGCACCTGGGTGAATATGCCGACGGTACGCTGACGCGTGCTGATCTCCTCTAGATCTAGAGTCGGCGTCGACAAAAACTGCTCCAGCTTACGCGAGCCAGCAGCCGTCAGCGTACCGTCCATCGCCGCCATCAAGCTACCCTCACGCGTCTGCATCGCACTCTTAAACACTTCGAGATTTCTCTGCGTCGCCGGATCAATCAACAAGGTATCTTCAATGCGGTACTCGCGAATCTGTTTAAGGTGCTCAGGTCGCTTACACAGCGTTTTCGTCACATAATCAAGCAGGGCGCCCGCACTGCCGATCCCCTCGTGAGAGTCTGCGATACCGAACCCGTCGAGATTTAGAGTATTCAATGTCTCGGTAAGCCCACGGTAGCCATTTGCTGAGTCAAAATGATACGCTTCGACTTCAGTCACCGACCGCGTTGACAGGAGCGGATCCAACGCCTCAACAAAGACCGCAGCAGCGGGTCCAGCCTGCAATAAGGAACCTTCGGGTAAAATAACCTCTTTCGGATCGAGCGCCGTAAAAACCGAAAGCAGGCCCTCCGCATTATCTAGAGACTGGCTCGTCAAGGAAAACTCACCAGTTGAAATCTCAAGCCATGCAGCATGGACCGCCTTGCGTGATAGCTCGATTGCAAGGATGAACTGGCTGCGCCGCTCCTCCTGTTGTTGGCTTTCGAGAATGGTACCGGGGGTAATAATCCGGGTAAGCTCGCGCTTCACGAGTTTACCTGCTTTGGGCGTCTCCACTTGATCAACAATCGCGACCTTCCTACCCGCTTTTAAGATCTTCCCGATATACGCATTCGCCGCGTGGTAAGGGATTCCCGCCATCGGCATGCCATGCCTTTGAGTGAGCGTAATTCCCAAAATCCGTGCTCCCTCTTCAGCATCCTGCAAGAAGATCTCGTAGAAATCACCCAGCCGAAACAGCAACAAGGTATCATCGGGTAGCCGACCGCGGAAGTCATGCCACTGCTCCATCATAGGGGTGCGTTTCGCCTGTGCCATCCCCAAGAGAAAGGATGCTCTGCACCGACTGACAACGGTTAAAACCGAACGCTATCAGTTCTTAATAATTTCAGCTTCCTTTCTCCGATGCATAGAGACAAAAGCAGCGGTCAACAGGCAGTCCAATCCAATGAGAATTTGTCCAGACTCCGGAACTGCAGGGGGTAACAAAATGGGATCGTCATCTTCGTAATCTGTGAACCGGATTTCATCGAGAGTTCCCGTTTGGTTATTCTGATTTCCGTCCAGTTTGTGGCCCCTATAAACGTTGGGCTGAGAATCGAAACCGAGATCATCACCCAAGTAAAGCTGACGATTCCGTCTTAAGGGTTGTTTGCTTTAAGCTTATCGGAGGTAAAAAAGACTCCTTATCTATGCCTCATTCATCAGATGGAAATCAGCCGGTGAAAGTTGTAAATAATAGGGCTGGAAGCCTTTTCAAACTTGTGGACGGGGCCGTGTGGATAAATTAGCTCTCGCAGATAATTTCTTTCTCTATGCCTTCAGGCTGATGTAAGGCCGTGGCATGATCAGCTAAAATGATCCAGAAATCATTGCATTTCCTATGGTTAAAATCCCTTGATCTAATTGAGAGCGTCATCAAATTGGCATTTTCATTGTATAACCCGCATTCCCACCATGCTATTAAACCCAACCCATAAATGGCGCAGCGCGACCCCAGCCCTTTTAGCCACAGTGCTCGCATGTTTCTCACCTGTTAACGCGCAGGATACTTCCGAAGCCACGACACCCGTCGAAGAAGTGGCAAGCCCTGTGGAAACGCTAAGTATGCTCCAAGGAACCGGAGCCCTGCTATCACTCGCATCCGGTCTGCGTGGCATGCAATTTGATGAAGCAGCCAACGAAACAGTGATCGCGTCTATGCAAAGTGCGTTCACAGATTCTGCGGTGGCCGCCGAGCTCGAGCCAAATATTCCAACAACCGTTCAGTTTATGCAAGATCGACTCATGGCAGTAAACAATGGCGCCGAGCTAGTCGCTGCTGACGAACTCACGCTTAAGACCGTTGGCTACATGCTAGCTAGTCGTTCAGGCCTGACTCAAATGGGCTTTAATGAGGCGGATTTTCCCGAAATCATCGACGGCGTGCGCTTCGGTCTAAATCCCAACTTGAGTGAAGGTGAAATTCAAGCTCAACTCCCGAACATCCAAGCTTTTTTGACAGAGCGTCAGAATGCTTTTGAGCAACGAGCAATCACCGAAAGAAAATCAGAAATGGCCACATTCTTAAACGAAATCGCCACCCAAGACGGCGTGGAAAAAGATCCGTCGGGATTCTACTACAAAATTGAAACACCGGGCACCGACCCAAAACCCACCATGGCCGACTCGGTGCAGGTGCATTACAAAGGCACACTCATCGATGGAACCCAGTTTGATAGTTCTTACGACCGTGGCCAGCCGTCTACTTTTGGAATGACAGGCGTTATCAAGGGCTTTTCGGGAGGACTCACCAAGATTGGAGCCGGTGGCAAGGTCACAATCTACATCCCATCGGATCTTGGCTATGGCGACAACCCGCGGCCCGGTGGTGTCATCAAGCCGGGGGATACCCTGATCTTTGAGTGTGAATTGATCGCCATCAATCCATAGTTCGGAGTAGTCTAAGCTTTCAAATGCTACGAGGCGCACCCCTACCCTGGGTGCGCCTCGTATTTTATAGGGTCTTGCCTGACAAGAAAGACAGGCCGAGAACCTACTGCCTGCTGTGTATGGGGGGTATGATTCTGTCTGCTCAACAAGCCTGGAGCATAGCGGATCGGTCTTCACTAAAGCTCCGATGCGCCGCCCACAGGCTAAAGTCATAAATCTCCGCCGGAATTGTCTCATCCGAACGTTCGTCCCAGGTGTGTAGGCCAGTCTCTTGAGTAATCACCGCCTGAAATGCTACCATACCATCCACGTTGCGCATCAGCGTCAGCGGCTTGCTTTCCATGTCTTCCCAAAGCAAGTGATAGCGTTGAAAAGCCTTGCGGCTTGAGATGATCATGAAGCGACCTTGGTCGAGGGAGTAAGTATAAGTCATGGCAGATAGTAATTTAAGTGGAACAGGTTTTAACTATGGTTGAATGATAACTCATCCCCCACCGAGATCATATCCGTGCTGACACCTAAATTACCTGCCTTATCAACTTAATTTTGTGGTCAGCCATTCCACCTAGTGCACATACGTAAAATCACTTAGTTTGCTTCGGAAAGTGATTACCGGGATGCTACTCCGCGACTTCTCTGTAATTCGCCATTGATCCTTCCCGGCATTTTTCCAATACGATGCAGCATGGGAAGAGTCATCGCCATAGGCGACATCCACGGATGCGCATCAGAGTTTGCTGAGTTACTCAATCGGATCAATCCGCAGTCTGACGATGTAATTATTCAGATCGGCGACATGGTAAACCGCGGCCCCGACAGCGCTGCAGTGCTTAGAATAATTCGGGAAAATAACATCCGCGCAATTCTAGGAAATCACGAGCGGCGTCTACTTGAATTTCGTTGGAGACGCGATGCATCCATCCTCAAAAAATACGATGCCGAGACCATAGAACAACTCACCCCGAAAGACTGGGAATTCTTAGAAAACCTGCCTCTCTTTTTCTACAACTCAGACCTGCAGACAGTATTTGTGCACGGTGGATTTGATCCGCATTCTCCAGTCCTTTGGCGCGAACAACCCGCGAGTGTTGTGACCACCATTCAAGTCATCGACCAGGAAGGAAAGCCAAGTAAACGCTCCAAAGCGCCTGAGGGTCGAGACTGGGGCGATCTCTGGCAAGGTCCACCTTTCGTCGTTTATGGTCATACCCCACGCCAAGAAGTGCGCTCGCATCCTCAGGCCATCGGCATTGATACAGCTTGTGTATACGGAGGGATGCTTACGGCATGCATCCTGCCTGAGCAGGAACTCATTCAGGTAAATGCACATGAAGTCTACGCCCAAAGTAAAACCCTGCCCCAACCCGTAAACATTCAATAGCCCAAGTATGAGCCAGGACACAGACTCTTTTCTCATGGACCTCGTCTTGGTCGTTGTCGACATGCAGCCAACAATGCTTGCGAAGGTCGACCCCGACAGAAGCCTACTGCGCCGCACTTGTTTTGCCGTCAAATGCGCCAACCTCATGGGTGTTAAAGTCGTATTCAGCGAGCAAGTACCCGACAAACTGGGCCCCACTGCTTCTGAATTACTTGAAGCCGCTGACAGCGGAGATCGCTCGTCTGCCGATAGTGTCTTCGCGAAAACACACTTCAGCGCCCTTAGCGTCCCTAGGTTCAATTCAATACTACAGGATCGCGGGAAACAACACATCCTACTGGCTGGCATCGAGACCCCGATCTGCATCTACCAAACTGCCGTGGAGGCGATAAATCGCGACTACCAAGTCACTTTACTGACTGACTGCATCGGAGGACGCAGAGCGCCCGACTGTGATTGGGCACTCCGCAGCTTAGCGCAAAGTGGTGCGATCGCCCTGCCCTCCGAGACCATTTTTTATAGTATCATAAGGAGTGCAGAGCATCCCGCATTTCGCCAATTCAACACCCTGGTGAAAACTTTCTCGGCTTGATACTTCGACAACCCGGACAATGAACCGCAATCGCGAACTCTTCGATGAAAACTGGCTCTCGACGGTTTTTATAAATCTTTCGGTCGAAGAGACACTGAAGCTCGATCCGTCCCTGCTTGAAACGATCCCAGCTGCTGCATTCGCGCGCCTGACTCATCGCTTCGAGACAGAAGAGCGCCGTAAGCTGCTTCGTAGTATATCTGAGGAAAAAGCCGTTGAAGTCCTTGCTGAAATGGACGCCCAGTTCTCGGCAGAAACGCTCTCAGCAATGCGAGAGGAACGGGCTATTCGGCTCCTAGGAGACTTTGATCCCGATGATGCCGTCGATATCATTGAGGAACTCGATGAGTCCGACCGTTCACGATTGGTGTCGGGGCTGGAACCTGAAAAAGCAGAGGAGATACGGACACTTCTCGCGTATGACTCAAAGACTGCGGGAGGCCTAATGACCACTCAGGTTGCGCGCGTCTCAAAAGATGAATTTGCAGATAAGGCAATTCAACATCTACGGAGGCGGCGGGAAGAATTTGAGACCATTTATTACCTCTATGTTGTCGACGACAGAGATTCACTGATCGGCGTCGTATCGATGCGAGAACTATTGCTCAGCAGCCAGCAAACACATGTTTCGGAAATCATGCAGACACAACTCTTTGGCGTATGCAGACCCGATGATGATCGCGAGCTCGTCGCTCGACGTCTAAGCGAGCACAACCTCCTAGCAGTGCCTGTGGTTGAGCCCGAAACGCAGCGGCTCTTGGGCATTGTCACCCATGATGATGTCATCGACGCGGTTCACGAGGCGGCAACTGAGGACCTCCAAATTCTCGTAGGTGCTGGTGGTGATGAAAAAATTCACGATCCGCTTTCCCAAAGTGTCCGCAAACGCATCCCGTGGTTGCTTGTGAATCTAATCACAGCCTGCGCCGCTGCCGCAATCATCTACATTTTTCAGGAACAGATCCAACAACTCACGATTCTAGCCGTGTTTATGCCGATTGTCGCTTCCTTGGCGGGCAACACCGGCTCTCAGACACTTGCCGTTTCGATTCGTAGCATAGCCATGGACGAAATACGTCCAGGAGAGATATTGGCGATTTGTGTTCGAGAGACTCTCAAGGGATTGATGAACGGTGCTCTAGTAGGTATCGCCTCCGCAGTATTGGGGCTTATCACCACTCAGGATATACGAATCGCCGGCGTTCTATTCGCAGCGATGGTTTTAAGTATGAGCCTGTCAGGCTTCGCCGGTGCTTTTGTCCCCTTGACACTGAGAAAAATAAATCTCGATCCCGCTCAAAGCGCATCGATTTTTCTTACCGCGATTACCGATGTAGCCGGATTCTTTATATTTCTCCAGCTGGGTGCCTGGGCCTTGCTGTGATCTCTACCCCAGGCAAGGCCCAACAATACAAACTGTTTAGAAAGTCTCGCGTTGCAGCCGTGCGAGTTCTTCCTCGGCCTCAACACGGCGCTGCTCCGCCGCTTCTAGCTCGCGCTGACGCGCCAGAGCCTCCGCACGTTCTTTCTTAATGCGGGCAATTTCTGCCTCGATGCGTTCGGCTTCTTGACGGGCTTGAAGTAACTCTTCGTCGGTCACATTCTGACCCTGCGCCACTGCTATTGCCTGCTCTTTTTCCAACCGCAGACGCTCAGCCTCTGCCTCAAGACGCGCACGTTCGAGCTGAGCCTGTCTACGAGCGTTCGCTTCTTGGCGCGCGGCCTCTTCTTCTTTGTCCTTTGAGTTGCCAAATAGCCCTCCCAAGACAGCCCCGGTTGCACCGCCGATGGCTGCACCTTCTAGACCGCTACCACTCTGGTGGCCAATGATTCCGCCAGCAATACCGCCGATAACGGCGCCAGCACCCGCGCCTTTTTGCGTATTAGAACCCGTTTCGCATCCGGAGAATGCGAGCGCTCCTGAAAGGACCGCGATTAGAGTAGATAGTCTGAGCAATTTCATATTATTTATCTTAAACCCAATTTTCCTGGATACGTTCCAATTGGAGGTTAACAAGTTGTTACAAGAAAATGTGAAGCTTTACAGCTATCAAACATTTGTATCTCAATTCGTATCTTTATGGCTGAACTTTTCATGATCGTTGGATTCCTCATGGCTGCGTATGCAATCGTTGCCAATGATTCGATCCAAACTCTCGGAACCTTCCTCGCCTCAAATGCCAAACGGCCATGGTGGGTCAAATGGATCTTCGCTGGTTCAATTCTTATCGCTGCAATCACTCTAGGCTATCTTGGGGAAAATAAGGATGTGACCTGGGGGCGTCTGGACCGTTTTCCCGAAGTCGTAGGTGCTTATCCTAAAGATACCAAAACAGGTGAGCCGATCAAAGAGACCATCGCCCTCAAGCAACCGGCGGGGGTTATAGACCTCGGCCCACACTTCACTTCGATCTCGTTACGCTTTGACCAAACAGACGACACCATGATCAAGGAAGACGCGCTACTTCTTACAGTAACGCGCGATAACGATAATTTATCCATCAATTCCTCCGCGGACTCTGGGTCTGTTCTCGTCGTGGATCTTGCGGCTAACGGCCCTCAAGCACTGTGGGTGACTGCCACCGCTCAGGATGGTAGTCCTTTGCCCTTCGACCACATCGCATCCGAGGACGACCTGTTCGCATTTCAGACTCCTCAGGTGAATGGCCAGTCTGCCCTGATTCGAGTAAACCCGAAAACACTAACATTTACGGCAGTTGCTTTGCAGGATGATGATTACCTGGGAAGCTTGCCGATTTTTCAGCCGACGAAGACGGTAAAAATTGAATGGTTTTTCGTTCTTCCGACCATCGCCCTTCTGATCCTGACTCGCTTTGGATTTCCAGTGAGCACTTCCTTCCTGGTCCTCACTGTTTTCACCACTTCAAATCTGCCGGGGATGGTCCAAAAGTCTCTCATTGGCTACGCCGTTGCCTTCGCCGTTGGTATGATCGTCTACGTCGCGGTAATGAACGCCTTGGAGAGCAAATGGTCACGCAATAAGAGTCATGCGGAGCACCCAATCTGGATGACGCTCCAGTGGATATCTACCGGATGGCTGTGGTTCAATTGGCTCCGTCAGGATTTAGCCAATATTTTTGTATACCTGCCACGTGGGGAGTCCCTCCCTATTCTTTGGCTCATTCTCGCCGTGCTTGCGATGGTGCTCTTGCAGGGTTTTATTTTCTATCAGGCGGGTGGTAAAATTCAAAAAGTTGTTACCGACAAAACCAACACTTCGGACATCCGCTCGGCTACGATTGTCGACTTTATCTACGGTACAATCCTCTGGTATTTCAAAGAGCTCAATGAGTTGCCGATGTCGACCACTTGGGTATTTCTCGGCCTTCTCGCCGGGCGTGAGATCGGTATGTCTGCCCGCCGCGTAAGTCAGCAGAACAATCTAAAGACGGGCTTCAAGATGATGGCTCTCGACGCGGGGAAAGCAGGCGTGGGCCTGATTGTTAGTGTCGTTCTCGCAGTGGGGGTGCCTGCCTTAGTCCGGGCGATGGGAGGATAGGAGCTGTATTTATCCTGTTAGCGTTGGGTCGAACAATCAGAGCAGGATTCTCCATTTCAGCTATAGGAACTCAAAAGATCCTAAAAACCGGGCGACCTCCTCTTCATTCCCCATACCGATCGCCGAAACCCGATACACGGAATCCCCGCGCACAATCATCAGGCTAGTCAGATAGTTTTCATTGCGCAGGTTGGCACCATCTTGAGGTAACCGCGCTCGAAATTTGAGAGAGGGAAACCCATCAAAGGTGCCATTGCTCGCAGTTTCTAAAGCCCCCTCCATACCCTGGATTTGATCCTCCATCATCACTTGGAGTGTCCTCCGCTTCGGTTGTTGAGTCATGAGTTTATGCGGAAACTCCATCACGGACACATAGTAAACAAAAGCGATGCTCTTATGCTGAAATTGATGAACGGTGACTTTTCCTTCTTGGGTATCCAAATAAGTCTTACTGTAGACAGGATCATTTGGAAATTCCGCCCGAAACCCAAAATCCCTTTGAGTCACCTGGCGCCATTGCATGAAAGGGGCTTTTTCGCCGCAGCCCAATGCGAACATGAAACAGACAAAAGCCAAGAAATGAACGCGCAGGGCAATCGAAGCCGATTTCATTACCTGAGCACGCGACCCCTTTTTCCGGATGCTTTCGCGGCCTTGTTCTATGCGTATTTTTCGACGTTCGCGAAAACTCGTGTTGATGGGTAAGTCGCCTGAATTCTTTTTAAATCTCATCGGTGATAAAGACTGTAGTGCACGAGCCGTAAGAAAGCGTGGCCATCGCTCTCAATTGGAATTGAGCGATACTTGAATGGATAAGCGGCGAGGAGTCCCACCTTGAGTCCATAAAATATAAACGGAGTCATCGGAACTGCATAGACGGAATCCAACATGACAAAGAACACTGCGACGACCACCGAGATCAAATTAGTAGAAGCACCTGCAACCATGATCATTGCGAGTCGCATGCTCGATACGCCTTCGCGATCAAAACGCACAGAACCGCGGTCCCAACGATGAGGACTCAGGTGGAGCGTCAACCGTCTAGTCTGAAGCGCTGGAGTGGTATTTTGCCCCAGAGACAGTGCAATTTTTCCAGATGTCAGCAAATAGGCCAAAAGCGCATGACCGATCTCGTGAATGCACACTTGAATGGGACGCGCGATCCAACAGCACACCAAGAATAGAATGATCTCCGGCAGAAATGAGCTTATCATACCAGACCCATACGTCGTCAAAAACCGACCAGTCTTGAAATTGAGACGACACCCCGTCAGATAAGCTACGAACCCAGTTCATCCCGTGTCACGCAAACAGACTACACTCGACAGAATCCTTGGTCACCTGGACGACCTCGATAATGTAAATTTGACAGCCCTGGTGCAGCGGCTTGCCCGCGAACGCCGCCTGCTAGAGACGGTTTTACACACGATCCAAGACGGCATCCTCGTCATAGACACCTCCGGGATTATCCAATACGCCAACGAAGCAGCAGGTCAACTAATCGGATTTAACCCAGAAGACGTGGGCAAAGCAGTACTCTGGAAAATGGTTCCGGACCTGGCGCGGTCCCTTGATTTTTCCGTTAAGGGCACCCTGTCTGCCACCGAAGAGGGCCAAGTCATATCGCGTGAGATCGAGTTGAGTTATCCAGACCACCGCATCGTCCGCCTACTTATGGTCCCTCTATTCGAGCATGTCGCCACTAGCGAACAAGGCTTTGCGATCATTCTTTCTGATATTACCGAATCGCGCGAATCTACTGAAGAGCTCATCGAAAACGAGCGCGTAACGTCCATTATGAACTTGGCTGCTGGCGTCGCACACGAACTCGGCAACCCCCTAAACTCGCTCAACATTCATCTACAGCTGATGAAGCGGAAGATGGAAGCGGCCCAAACACCGGAAGACATCCAACGCCTCTCGAAATCCCTAGATGTCTGCCTTGGCGAAGTCGGACGCCTCGATGGCATTATTGAAAATTTCCTCGATGCCGTGCGCCCCCGCGAACCTGACTTCCAAGAACTCAGCCTGCTTTCTATATTAGAAGAAGTGCTCACCGTCCAAGAAGAGGAACTAGCGAACCTCAATTTAGAAATTAACATCCAGAGCGACGACCTGATGCCCCCGGTCTTGGCCGACAAGCAACAACTCTTTCAGGTATTCTTTAACATTATTAAAAATGCCGCCGAAGCCACTGAAGCGGGGGGCCAAATCGACATCCGCGCGAGCAAAGACGACACGCACGTCTTCATCCAATTTAAAGACACAGGCAGTGGCATCGAAGCCGGCGAGCTATCGAAAGTCTTCCAGCCCTACTACACCACCAAGTCGTCCGGCCATGGCATCGGCATGATGATCGTTCAACGCATCCTCCGCTCACATGGCGCAAAAATCGGTATCGACAGCAAACCTGGCGTCGGCACTGCCGTCACGCTCCAGTTCCTCCGCAAGGGTCCCCGGCGTAAATTGCTCCATGTCGACTCCGAAACTGTTCCTGAAGATCATAAGATCAGCTAACTTGATGCAGCCGATTCTTTTGCCTAAATGCTTTCTTATAAATATTTAGCCTATCTCCTTGAGTAATAGTCTCACCACTCCTTCACTCCGAGCTGGCAAGGAAGATCTATTTCCAAACTCGAATCGGTAATAACCCAGGACAACTTCTTATAATGGACATCCACGAATATCAGGCCAAACAACTTCTCGCCGACTTTGGAGTGCCCGTGCCAGCAGGGGCACCCGCTCAATCAGTCGACGATTTCGAATCAGCAATCGCTACCCTTCCCGACGGACCCGTGGTGGTGAAATCTCAAATCCATGCCGGCGGACGCGGCAAGGGCACCTTTACCGATGGATTCCAAGGCGGTGTGAAAGTCCTCGATTCCAAGGCTGATGCAGCCGAGATCGCGGGCAAAATGCTGAATAACACTTTGGTAACGCACCAGACCGGAGCAGAAGGCCGTGTGGTAAAAACCGTGTATTTCACCGAAGCCAGCGAGATCGCCAAAGAATACTACCTGGCGATTCTGATGGATCGCGGTTCCTCTGCTCCTGTCATTATCGCATCGACAGAAGGGGGCGTAGACATCGAAGAGGTGGCCGAGAACACCCCCGAGAAAATCGTAAAAGTCGTTATCGATCCAACTATCGGACTCCAATTCCACCAAATGCGTGAGATTGCCTTCAAATTAGGCCTCAGCTCCAAAGAGCAACTCAAGCAAATGGGCAAAGTGCTCGGCGGTCTTTACAATCTGTTCTGGAAGAAAGATTGTAACATGGTCGAGATCAACCCGCTCGTCACCACACCCGTGGGCGACATCGTCGCACTCGATGCGAAAGTGAATTTCGATAGCAATGCCCTCTACCGGCACAAAGACATCCTTGAACTTCGCGACCTCGCCGAAGAAGATCCTAAAGAAGTCGAAGCTTCCAAATTCGACCTAAATTACGTCGCGCTCGACGGAAACATCGCCTGCATGGTGAACGGAGCTGGGCTCGCTATGTCCACCATGGACATCATCAACCACTTCGGTGGTGAACCTGCCAACTTCCTCGATGTAGGCGGCGGAGCGACTGAAGAAAACGTGACCGCGGCCTTCAAAATCATCCTCTCCGATCCAAAAGTTGAGGGAATTCTAGTCAATATCTTCGGTGGCATCATGAAGTGCGACATCATCGCACGCGGTGTCATTGCAGCGGCGAAAAACGTAAACATCGCCGTTCCCCTCGTCGTCCGCCTCGAAGGCACTAACGTCGATGCCGGCAAAGCACTTTTAGCCGAGAGCGGCCTGGCCATCACCTCAGCGGACAGCTTAGCCGATGCCGCCCAAAAGATCGTCAAACTCGTCGCAGAAGCGAAGTAACCCATTTACCGGAACCCAAATTACCTAATCCAATGAGCGTACTCGTAAACAAAGACTCACGCGTGATTTTCCAAGGGATCACCGGTAAAGCCGGTGGTTTTCACGCTGAACAGTGCATGGACTACGGCACCCAAGTAGTCGCCGGCGTCACGCCCGGCAAAGGCGGCCAAAAATTCCTCGATCGTGTGCCGATCTACGACACGGTAAAAGAGACCGTTGAAAAAGAAGGAGCAAACGTCTCCTGCATCTTCGTTCCGCCTCCCTTTGCTGCAGACGGCATTCTTGAGGCCATCGACGCCGGCATCGAGCTCATCATTTGCATCACTGAAGGTATTCCAGTCAAGGACATGGCCATCGTGAAAAAGAAGCTCCTCGAGAGCAATTCCCGCCTTATCGGTCCCAACTGCCCAGGCGTCATCACGCCCGGTGAGTGTAAAATCGGCATCATGCCCGGCTATATCCACAAGCCAGGCAAAGTAGGCATCGTCTCACGCTCCGGCACGCTCACTTACGAAGCGGTCTGGCAAATCACCAGTGCGGGCCATGGCCAATCAACGTGTATCGGCATCGGTGGTGACCCCATCAATGGCACCAGCCACATCGACGCTATCCAACTTTTCAATGAAGACCCAGAAACCGAAGCCATCATCATGATCGGTGAAATCGGGGGTTCAGCTGAGGAAGAAGCCGCCGCGTTCGTCAAAGAACACGTCAAAAAGCCTGTGGCTGCCTTCATCGCCGGAACCACGGCGCCTCCCGGACGCCGCATGGGCCACGCCGGAGCCATCGTCTCCGGTAGCAGCGGTAGCGCCGAAGGTAAGATTGCCGCACTTAAAGACGCCGGCATCGAAGTCGCCGAAACCCCTTCCCACATGGCCGAAGCCCTCTTCCGCGTCTACAAGTAAACGTCTAAAAACTGGATTCATTTCCCAACAGCCCGGTTGCATCAACCGGGCTTTTTTTGTGAACACGTCACAACTAGCCCGGATTTTGCATAAAAAAGTATCGCGAGTTGCGGTTAAACCACTGAAGGTCAGTGGATAACAAAACAAAAA
>JABSRG010000075.1 GCA_013215165.1 Opitutales bacterium
CCTCCACAAATTAACCAGAAGACAAATCACCCAACAACGAATCAAAACTGACAACCGGAAATCAGGACTTCACATCCGAAGAAAAGGCGAATAATTGGAAAATCTTGCGGCGTTTGCTGGGTCTGTGTGCTGAGCAGAAGGGGCGTGTGCTGCGTATTCTTATTTTGCAGATGGTGCTGCTTGGGATGCAGTTGGTGGGGCTGTCTTTCATTGGGGCCGGAGTGGATTTTTTGAAGTTCACCTTTACTGAGGCCCAGGGCGTAGCCAACTGGCCTTTGGCATGGGTGCCGCCCTTGGAATGGAGCGTAGGCTCGGTGTTAGGCTTCGCTGTGGGAACGGCTTTGCTGGCGGCTTTATTGCGCTCGTGGTTGATGTGGTGGGCGACGCGCGATAGTGCGATTTTGATCCATCAGTTTGTTGTTCCAAAGATCCGCAGGCAGGTGTTTGAGAAGCTGCAGCAGTTGCATTTCGGCTACTTCGATACGCAGACTTCAGGTGGTCTGATAAACCGAGTGACAGGCGATATCACAGCGATTCGTTTGTTTGCGGAGACTATCATTATCGACACCGTTATCTTGATCCTGACGGTGGGGATTTACGTCACCTTTATGGTGCAGATTAGTCCGTTTCTTACCGTCGTCTGTCTGGCTACTTTACCGCTCATGGTGGTGTCATCACTGGTGTTTTCCAAGGTCATCCGTCCGCAGTATATGGAACGCAAGAAGGCGTTTGACCACATGGTTCTATTTTTTGCTGAAAGCGTGCGCGGGGTGCAGTCAATCTTTGGCTTTTCGCGTGAGAAAGAGATGCGCGAGCGGTTTCAGGAGCGCAATGATCGGGTAGTCGATCAGCAGAAAAAGATCTTCCTCTGTTTCAGTATTTTCCAGCCGGTTGTCCATCTCTTCACACACATCAACCTCATCGTGTTGTTGCTGGTGGGGGGCAAGATGGCGATCGACGGCCAGCTCGACGTGGGGGCAGGCCTGTTCGTTTTCGCGGTTCTTCTACAGCAGCTGCAAAATCAGGTGGGGACGCTCACGAATGTCGCCAATACGGTGCAGGATAGTTTCTCGGCTGCTGAGCGCGTCTTTGAGGTCTTGGATAAGCCTTCAGCGATCCAATCGGCGGACGATGCGGAACGCATGACTGGGCGTATTAAGGGAGCGGTTAGCTTAGAGCATGTCTCTTTTCGTTTCTCCGAACAGCGGAATACCCTCAAGGACGTATCTATCTCGGTCGAGCCGGGGCAGACTGTGGCGATTGTCGGAGAAACAGGCAGCGGTAAAACGGCTTTGTTGAGTCTACTGCCGCGGTTTTATGATCCGGATGCAGGAAGGATTTTGCTTGATGGTAAGGACCTGCGGGATCTCGATCTAGTGGAATTGAGGCAAGCGGTCGGCGTAGTCTTTCAAGAGCCTTTGCTCTTTAGTGACACGATCGCGGGCAACATAAAATTTGGTCATGAGGGGGCATCCGATGAGCAAATGGTGCACGCTTCGAAGCAGGCGGCGGCGCATGCCTTTATTGAGCAATTAGAGGACGGATATGAGACGATCGTGGAGGAAGGAGGCGTCAATCTGTCGGGGGGGCAGCGTCAACGCATTGCATTGGCGCGCGCGCTTGTGACGGACCCGAAGATTTTGGTGCTCGACGATCCGACGAGTGCGATCGACCCGGAGACTGAAGATGAGATCCTTTCGGCCATCAGCCGGGTAATTGAGTCGCGGACCACGTTTATCGTGGCTCACCGCATCAGTACGCTGAAGCGCGCGGATCAGATAATTGTTCTGCACAAAGGAGTGATTGTGGAGCAGGGGACGCACGCCTCGCTCATCGAGCAGGGTGGGGAATATGCTCGGGCTGCGGCGATCCAAATGATCGACCCTGAGAGCCGCGCTGCACTCAGCAAAATCGCACAACGTACTACCCTGGGAGGTGTCGGATGATCGGCGGCGGTGGGATGGCTTCGGCGACTGGGGTCGCGTCCGGTGGTGGTTCAAGCGAACGAAATGGCCGAGACCAGGATGAGCAGCTCGAGAGCCCGTTAGATTTTAAAATCCTGCGGCGTATCTTCAGCTACATGGGGCCCTACGCTGCGAAGCGTAATCTAGTGTTCCTGATGACGGCTTGCCGCGCCTTTCTGCGCCCGGCGAACGCGCTGCTGCTCGGATGGATTATCTCGGATTTTATCACGCATGGCGACTACAGGATGACTGTCTGGGGCACCTTGGGTTATGCAGTCTTGGCCCTGCTTACCGAATACACGCAACACCTAAGGCAGCGCCACGCTCTGGAAATGGGGGAGTTTGTCGTGAGGGATCTCAGGAAGGAACTCTATGAGCACCTCCAGATCCTGAATATGGACTTTTATAACAAGACCAAACTCGGGAGCATTTTGTCACGTGTCATCTCAGATATGGAGACGGTGCGCCGAGGCCTTCAAAACGTGTTTTTCTTCGGACTTTTGCTGTTGGGGATGATGTTTTGGTCTGGGATCGCCATGCTTTGGGTGAGCCCTCAGCTATTCTTACTTTTGGTGCTTATCGCGCCCGTGTTGGCATTTATTAATCGATTCTTCCACAAGCGAATCAGCAAATACTCACGCTTGGCGCAGCGGAGTCAGAGTCGCATTACTGGAAACGTCGCTGAGACGGTGAAGGGGATACAGGTGATTCAGAGCTACACTCAGGAGAATCGCAGCTACGAGGGGTTTAACAGGCTCGTCGCAGAGAATGCAGAGAATAATGTAAACCTAGGCTATCAAAATGCACTGTTCGTGCCTTTATTAGAATTTAATGGCCAGGCGTTCCTTGCGCTCCTTCTGGCTTTGGGGGGCTACGGTATCATTTCTGGTTGGGAGGGGATGCAGGTCGGGGACGTGTTGACCTTCTTTTTCTTGGCAAATTTCTTTTTCACTCCGATCCAAAATCTGGCGCGTATTTATACAGTTGCGGTGGTCTCGATGGCTGGTGCTGAGCGTTTGTTTGATATTTTAGACACCCAGCCGTCTTGGAAGCACGCGGATTCTTCGTCGCAGCTGGGCGTCGTAAGCGGGCATGTCAGTTTTCGGAATGTGAGTTTCGAATACGTAAAAGGCAGTCCGGTGCTATACGGTTTGAGCTTGGATATTCAGCCAGGCCAGACCGTTGCACTTGTGGGGCATACGGGAAGTGGCAAAAGCACCATCATTAACCTGGTTTCTAAATTCTACTTACCGACGGCAGGGTCGGTGCTGATCGATGGTAAAGACATCGGGCAGATGGATACCGCCTCGGTCAGGCAGCAGCTCGGAATCGTCTTACAAAATAATTTTCTTTTTAGCGGCACCGTTTACGAAAACATTCGTCTGGGTAAGCCCGGTGCGTCTGATGCAGACATTCGCGCAGCTGCCTCTAGTTTGGACTGTCTGGATTTATTAGAAAATATGCCGGATGGCCTGGAGACTGAGGTGGGCGAGCTGGGGAAAAGTGTCAGCCAAGGCCAGCGCCAGCTTATATGCTTCACGCGCGCGATGCTGGCCGATCCGCGTATTCTCATCCTCGATGAGGCCACGAGCGCTATTGATACAATCACCGAAAGCAGGCTCCAGATCGCTTTGGAAAAGCTTTTGAGTGGGCGGACGAGTATCGTGATCGCGCACAGGCTGAGCACCATCAGCAAGGCAGATGAGATTTTCGTGTTGAATCAAGGCCGATTGGCGGAGTCGGGATCACACCTTGAGTTGCTCGAAATGCATGGGCATTATTACGAATTATACCGGCAATTTGTCTCCTTATCAGATGCGGAGCCGGCTGCCTAGGCATCGCAGGCTGTTTTTTGCCTAGCTGGGAAGCATTGTTTCCGGGAAACGCCTTTATGCATTCTTAATAGCGAGGCGTTAGACACTTTGGGTGATGTGTGAACGATTTTTGATCAAAAATGCCGAGGTAGTCTTGCCCAACGAAATCCTCTCAGAGGCCTCGATTTATGTGGAAGCAGGAAAGATAAAAGAGATCTCACCTGCCCACAAATTCGATGAGCAGCCATGCGTGCTGGATGCGCAAGGCATGTATCTCATGCCCGGGCTTGTCGATATGCATACGGACGCCATCGAGAAGGAGATCGCACCGCGCCCGTCGGCAGACTTTCCCGCTGAGATGGCTCTTCAAGAGCTCGATCAAAAGATGCTCGCTTGTGGTATCACAACGGTGTTCCACAGCACCTATTTGGGGTATCACGATGTCAAACGTGGTATGGGAAATACCCGCTCACGTGAGGAGTTTTTTCGGATGGTGGTCGACTTCGCTAAACATCGGGCGCAGGCCAATACAAAACTCCATCTGCGCTTTGAGATTACTGGGGTCGAGACTGTGGATGTGCTCAAGCGGCTGATAGACGAACGTGTGATCGATCTATTGTCTTTTATGGACCACACTCCTGGGCAGGGCCAGTATAGCCGAGAGCGTTTCATAAAAGACGAGATAGAAAAAGGGCTGACTGAGGCGTGCGCGCTGAAGGAGTTTGAGTCTCGAAGACAGGTTCCCAAAGTCTCTCAGGCTGAACTGAAACAGATCGCCGCGCGCGCGGGCTCAAGGTATCTGCACCGCGTCCCACGATGATGATACTTTGGGCAAGGTGGCAAACATGCACGATCTGGGAGTCGCTATCAGCGAGTTTCCAATCACTTTAGAAGCGGCTAAACAGGCGAAGGCCCTGGGGATGCATGTGCTCGGTGGCTCGACAAATTTCCTTAGAGGCAGTTCCCTGACGGGCAATTTGTCGATGAGTGATGCGATCAATGCAGGGGTCTTGGACGGTTTTTGCTCGGACTACTATCCGCCGTCGATGCTGCATGCTGTATTTAAGCTCTGGCAAAGTGGGCTGCGGACTTTGCCTGAATCCGTTGCTATGGCTACGCTGAATCCGGCGCGTGCCGTCGGGATCGATCAAGGCACGGGTAGCATCGAGGCCGGAAAAGCGGCAGATTTGATTTTGGTGGAGCTAAATAATGGGCAGCCCAAGGTGCGCCATGCCTTCGTGGAAGGGAAGTGGGTGCACCACGCAGGCGATGCCTTTTCGCTGCTTTTTACACCTGAGGATTGCCTCGCAGGTTCGGGGTGTTGCTAAGAGCATTGAATAAGGGCAAACAGGACACAATGAGCGTTCAAGGGAACATGACCGATGAGCTAGATTATACTGAGTATGAAGCGCGGCAGCGGTTTGAGATAACGGAAGCGGGCATGCGCGCGCGGATGCCAAGCCTGGGGATCGGCGGACGGGCGCGATGGATCGATGGACGGTGGGAGCCCCAGCCTTACCCCGGGTATGCGTTTCAGGCCATGGTGAAGCCTTATCCTGAAAACAGTGCGGCATTCCTGCGTCTTGTTGAGATACGTGATGCTTTATGTGCCTCTCTAGGGAGTGGTGGTGATCCCGCTCTTTTTCCGCTGCCCGAGGATAGCTTTCATCAGACCGTGATCAGCACTTTTTCGGCGGGCCGTTTGGAGAAATATGTAACTCTTGCTGGGCTGACATCAGACTTTCCTGACCTGCTGGCACGGCATATCCCTGCGCCTCGACGATCTGAGTCCTTGCCTTCGGTGAAGATGAGGATGATCGGGGTGTCGCTCTTTCGCACTGCGATAGGCATACTGGGGACTTTCGATGAACAAGCCGATTTTCAGCGTGTTGTAGCGTTGAGGCATGCGGCCTACCAGAATGACGTGCTCAACAAGATCGGCCTTGAGCGGACGCGGCCATTCATCGGCCATGCGACTTTAGCGTATTTGGAGCGTCCCTTGGCAGAAGAAGAGAAAGCAGTCTTGATCGGCCGGATTCTGAAAATAAATCGAGCTGTCGAGGCAGAGCCCATGTTTATCTCCATGCCAGAGGCGCGTCTCCATCGTTACGATACCCTGGCGGAATTTTTTCCGGACCCGGCATATCCAGCCTTCAAAATTTAGGCGAGTGCTGTATCCGTTTTGTCCATGGGTGATGTCATGAGCTTCACAAAACATATGAATAAGCTGCCTTGTTCTAGTATGAGGATTTTACTCAAAACTTTGTTATGCATCTTCCTCCTTTTAGATCCGGCGATGATTTATGCGGAGAAAGATGAATTTTGGATTATTGCGCATCGGGGTGCTTCCGGGCACTTGCCTGAACACACGCTCATCGCTAAGGCCCTGGCCTACGGGATGGGAGCCCATGCGATCGAGCAAGACTTGGTGAGCTCAAAGGACGGCATCTTGTTTGTCCTACACGACATTCACATCGACACTACCACAGATGTGGTGGGAAAATTTCCGGGACGCGCTCGTGAGGATCGCCGCTACTATGCCATCGATTTTACCGCAGCGGAGCTGAAGCAGCTTAATGTGTTCGAGCGTTTCAGAGTGGATTCAGGGGCTCCAGTCTATCCTGAGCGTTTCAAGGAGCATCTAGAGGAGCTTCAGATCCCGACCTTTGCTGAAGAAATCCGCCTCATCCAGGAGTTGAATCGCACAACCGGTAAACGGATATGGATTTATCCGGAGATAAAGGCCCCCCGCTTTCATCGAGATAGCGGGATCGATATTTCGAAGCTTACGCTCGATACCTTATCCGCTCATGGGTTGCTTGGCGAAGACGCGCCTGTATTTCTCCAATGCTTCGATCAGGCCGAGACTCTACGGATCCGCAAAAAGCTCGGCTATCCGGGAAAACTGGTTCAGCTGATTGCGGAGAATAGCTGGAATGAATCTGGAACCGATTACGATCGGCTCAAGTCTCCCGGTGGCCTCGATAGCATGGCCCCGTTTATCGACGGAATTGGCCCATGGTATCCCCAATGCCTCAACGAGGATGGATCCCCATCGCTTTTGGTACAGCACGCGAAAAAATTGGGGCTCACTATTCATCCCTTTACCTTTCGCGCGGATCAATATCCCGAAGACACGTTCCCGTCTTTTGCTGCTTTCGTGATGCATTTCAAAACAGTCATCCAGGTAGATGGCATCTTTACAGATCATCCCTCCTTTGCGCTTGAGGCTCTTGCTGATCGGTAGGAGAGGGTATCGGTCAAAATGCCTCTGTAGAAGAGTGGGTCTAATTGAAACAGCGGGGACATGTTCCCGACTGCCTTTGTTGTAGTCGCCTCGCTCTGTCGAGGCGCAGGCCGTTGCTTCGATCTACACCAAAGGGGACGAGGCGACAGAGCGCCTCCGCTACAACCACTGAAGCCGAGGAGCGACAACTCGAAAAACTCCCGTCCTTGCAATTGCGCTCAGAAAAGTGGCATCTGTTCTGCGGCGTTAGACTCGAGGTCCAACAGTTTGCGTTTTACAGGAAGCCCTCCGGCATAGCCGCCGAGATTGCCATTGCTTTCGATAATGCGGTGGCAAGGAACGATGAGGCTCATTGAGTTTGCGCCGTTTGCGCTGGCTACGGCACGGACAGCCTTGATATTTCCCAATTCTTTGGCGAGGTCACCGTAAGAGCGCGTCTCGCCGTAGGGAATGCGTAAGAGAAGCTTCCCAGACTCGTTTTTGAAACTCGCTTCCTGCGAATTGGATGGGGACGTCGAATTGAGTGCGCGCGCGATTGAGGTATGCATCGACCTCAGTCTTGGTCTGTTCGATGAGATCGTTACTCGTTTCAATGTAGTCTGCGTCAAAGGCATTTTGGATACGCTTATCGACGCTGCTGCGCATACGCCGGTAGCGGTAATCCATCAGGCACAGTCTATCTTTGAAGGACCCGATCAACAGTTCTCCGATGCTCGTTTTGTAGTAATGAATCTCGATCTTGTGCATGAAAAATGGGGTAAGGTGCCAGGAAATACTTAGCTTGTTTAAAGACTGACTGCGCGCGATATCTTTATTGCTGCTTTAAAAACGAGCACTACCTTCTGCAGATGCTGCAACATATCGCATCTTTCGGGACACCCAAGAAATCTGCTCCGCTCAGTGAGCAGCCGCGCATTCACGAAAGCTGTCACATAAAGGATAGCTACCTGGGCGCATATACTGCGCTGGGCGCGCACTGCTCGATGAACGAAAGTTCGATGGATGACTACAGCTATTTCGCGGGAAACGTGAGTTGCGTCTGGAGCAAGATTGGAAAGCTGTGTTCGATCGCGGCCTACACGCGCATCAATCCAGGTAATCATCCAGTTTGGCGCGTGACTACCAGCCACTCCACTTATCGCCGGAAGCAATACAGATTTGCCGAGGAGGATGACCACGAGTTCTTCGCATGGCGTAAGAGCCATCCCTGTAACATCGGTCACGATGTCTGGATCGGGCATGGAGTGACGGTGCTGGCTGGGAAGTCCATTGGTATCGGAGCTTGTGTCGGGGCAGGCGCAGTCGTGAGCAAATACATTCCGCCCTATGCCATCGCTGTCGGCGTTCCCGCAAAGGTCATAAAATTTAGATTCGATGAGCCCACTCGTGAGCGTTTGATGGAGACGGCATATTGGGATTGGGATCATGACACGCTCAAAGAGCGTATGGCAGATCTTCTGGACCCCGCTGTGTTTTTGGAAAAATACGGGCGCTAGTCATGTCGGTGCTGTTCCAAATTCTGTGTCACGCTGCGTTAAGACGCCTTTACCGGTCTTAGAAAATAACCTACGCCTCTGGCTGTCCCGATGATCGAGCGCCAGTCTCCAAGTTGTTTGCGTATGGCGAGGATGTGGACGTCGATATTTCTGAAGGACGGGCCCTCGTGCGCCCCTTCGTATTCGGCGCTGAGATGACGTGCGAATTGTTCTCGACTGAAAATACGTCCCGGCGCTTTGGCCATGAGTTCAAGCAGGAGGTATTCTGAGTGAGTGAGGCGCATGGTGTGTCCATCGACTGTGCCGATACGTCTTTGCCGGTGGACGCTAAGCGGGCCGATGTGGATGGCTGAGTCGCGAGATTTGGGGTGGGTGTCGACAGCGGGCTTCCGCTTCAGCGGTGTCTTGGCCCGTAGGACAAGTTCACTCGAAGAGAAAGGTTTGCGGAGAAATTCGTCTGCCCCTCGCTGGTAGCAGTCGAGCACGGATTCCTCGCTATCTCTGGCAGATACGACCATGACGTGTGTGTGTGCGTAGGCTTGATCTCGCTTCACGATGTCGCATACGCGCCGGCCATCGATTCCTGGTAGCATCAAATCGAGAACGATGAGGTCGGGTTTAAATGCCTCTAGATGCCCTCGGATGCCGAGTCCGTTTCCATCGACCCTTACATCGAATTTTTCCCTGGTGAACGAAAAGGCCAATAGCTCGGAAATGTCTTCATCGTCTTCTATAATCAGGATGCGTTGTTGTGTCATGCTTATCAGCCTAGCACAGGTTGCTCTTGAGATTATAAGGGCTGTGTAACGATTGTCTTACGTATTGTGGAGGCCCCTCTTTATTTAAACTAAACAGGGGCCTGTATTATTGGCAGAATGTCATATCTCTACTATGTTATCGGGCCTTCTGGAGCGGGAAAAGACAGCATCCTCAACGCGGCTCGGAAGCGTCTGGAGAGCGGCGGGGATATCGCCTTTGCTCACAGGTATATCACCCGTCCGGCGGATGCCGGGGGCGAAAACCATGTCGCTCTGAGTATCGAAGCATTTCAGGCGCGAAAGAAACGCGGTCTGTTTTGTATGCATTGGGAGAGCCATGGACTGTGTTACGGCCTCGGCGTGGAGATCGAACGTTGGTTGGACGCCGGGCTGTCCGTCGTGATGAACGGCAGCCGAGGTTTCCTGCATCAGGCTACTGAGCGTTTTGAGGACGCCTTGATCCCTGTATCTATCGAGGTAGATGGCGCGATTCTACGCCAGCGTCTAAAACAGCGCGGCAGGGAAAATGGCGACGAGATCGAACAGCGGGTGCAGCGTGCAAGCGCTTTCAAAATCGAGCATCCACGCCTCGTTCGTATCGAGAATAACGGTCTGCTTGATGATGCTGTCGCCACGTTTTGTGAGCATATGATACATGAAAGTGGCCATGTTACAGTCAGCTGACAGGTGTCGCAAAAACGACTCCGCTGACACAGAGCTTTCGCGGATTGCTTAACCAACCACTAACAAAGCGACCATAGATTCGAAGCTCCTTTCCGCACCTATTCCGCGGCGGGAATCTATAACTACTGAATCTATGAAATCGAACCTTCTGCTCTCTATAACGAGGAAGCTTTGCGTAGTCGCCCTTGCGATTGTGTCTGCTACTTCAGCTTTTGCCCAGAGTACGGGCACCCTATCGGGTCGGGTGTTGAATACGACGACCGGCAAATACTTACAGTCTGTTTCCGTTGTGCTTCAAGGGACTGAACGCACGGCCTATTCAGATATTACCGGAGACTTCTCTTTCCGTGGGGTCCCTGTTGGCACCTACACACTGAGTGCGAGTTACCTTGGACTAGGGGTTGTTGAACAACAGGTCACCGTCAGCTCTGGACAAGTCACCAACACAACAATCGAATTTTCTGAAGATCTTTTGGAACTTGAGGCCTTTGAAGCCCAAGGGAGCCTTACCGGGACTGAGCGTGCGATCAATCAGCAGCGTGCTGCGTCGGGAGTGATGATGGTGATCTCCGATGAGCAATTTGGTCAAATGAACGATGGAAATATCGGCCTTGCGATTCAGAAGATGCCGGGCCTTTCCGTCGACACGGATGGTTTCTCCGAGGTGCCCCGTTACGTGAACATCCGTGGGGTAGACATCCAATACAACAACGTGCAGATGGATGGTAACCGCCTCCCATCTTCGGGCACAGGAGCTCCCGGCCGTATCGGTAGCGGGGGTGCTTATGGCGACACAGCTAACGGGGTCGCCCTCGACGATATTCCTGCCGATGCAGTCTCGAATGTAGAAGTCGTCAAAAGTCCCCTCCCGGAGCACGATGGGGATTCCCTCGGAGGCATCGTGAATTTAGTGACACGGTCCGCTTTCGAACGGGACGGCCGTGTGATCGCTTATAAAACTTGCCTGTCATACTCAGAGTTGAGAGGTTCCTATTCTCCCTACGGATCACTCACTTGGTCCGACGTATTTGGTGAAAACTCGAACTTCGGAGTGAGTGTTTCTCTCGGCTATTACAAAGGTGATGAAGGATTCGATAATACAGACTATGACTGGATTCCTATGTTTCACCGTTTCGACTTCGGAGATAACCAAGATCTGGTAAACAGCTATCTATCTGACCAACTCGCCGCGGCCGAAGAGGCGGAGGGCCAGGAAGTGCTCTTTTTCCACGAAGATACCGAGTTCAATAACTTCAACATCGAGCGTGATCGCTATTCTTTCGCAGCTTCATTTGACTGGCGCGTTGACGATCGCACGGAGCTCTACTTCAAGCCTGTCTACACTAAGGAAGAGCGCACGCACGATGACATCCGTCACCACTTGATCTTAGATAATGATCATGGCAACAGTGCCGACCCTTACGAGCAGTATGTCTCTCCCTTTGCAGCGAGCGATGCACGCTATAGTGCGGGGAACTATTTCCTCGTAGACGAAGATGCTCTTGATGGCGGAGAGATCGCAGCGGGCGATACTGTTGCTGCTGTGGGTGGAGGTACTGTGGTGTTTGATCCCGGCGCCCTAATTCGCCAAGGTGATGCCCCGGACCAGATCTCAACAATCCTTTCGATCAACGAAGATGGAGCGACCACATCCTGGAATCCTGATGGTTCCTCACGCGGGCGCACTGGCTACGAAGGCGAGTGGCAAGACCAAGACATCGAGTTTTACAGTCTGAACATCGGTGGAAAGACCGAGTTTGATTTCGGTGCTCTCTCTTATGATGCGTTCTTCTCACGCAGCAAAAAGCGCGTTGAAGAAAGCGATACAGAATTCCGCAGAAGTGGGTTTCAATATACCTATGATCGTTCCAGGGATAATTTTGAAATCCTCTGGAACAACCTCACGGATGCAGACCGCCAGGCCATCCCAACGCCCGGAACTGAAGATGAGTTTTTCCTTGGATTCTTCGAGTTGAATGATCGTGAGAATGAGGAAACCTACATCGGGTTGAGTTCAGATCTCGAAATCGATTTCCCAGATTCACTCCCTTTCGCGGGTCAGTTCAAAACAGGGTTTAAACTACAATTTGAAGAACGTGAGTTGGACTGGGATGAGCGTCAGTATCGCGCGACCAGCGCCTTCCCGTTTACTGATTTCCTGCGGGATAATCCCTACGACACGATCTTGGATAACGAAAATTTCCGTATTCCCTACACACCTGATGTCTTGGCGATGCGCCGCAATGCTAATAACGAAGACTACTTCACATTCCGCGATCCGCAGTCTTTAGAGGATAGCTTCGAGCAAGACTACGAAGCGAGCCGTGATACCTATGCCGCCTACGTTCAAGCAAAATTTGAAGTAGGCAAGCTGGAGATCATCGGTGGTGCCCGTGTCGAACATGTGGAGTTTGAATCATCCCAGTTTGTCCGTCCTGAGGGTGATTTCGACTACATCACTGAAATGGGTCGAGGAACGAGCGCCGATTTCGCCAATGAGTCTTCCATCCAATGGATCAATAACGATACCGGAGTGATTCAGACCCTCGGGAGAGACGCGACCTCCAGCAACAGCACCGAGTTTCTTCCTTCAGTGCACTTCAAATATGAGTTTGTCGACGGCTTGATCGGACGCGCTTCTTGGGGGAAAACCTATGGCCGTCCAAACTTCTCGGACCTAGTCGGTATCACCGATATCGATGATACTGATGACCCCATCGGCGTCTCTCGTGGAAACCCCGGTCTCCCCAATCTCACTTCGGAAAACTTCGATCTCTCGCTCGAGTATTACACCAAGAGCGGGGGGTATTTCGCTGTGGGATTCTTCTATAAAGAATTGGAGAACTTCTCCTACGAAGCGGTCCAAACCGGACAAGCCTCAGACTTTGGCTTAGACACGAGCCTTGGCCTTGATCCCGATGCCGACGTCGAAGTATCCACGGCAGAAGCCTCGCTGGGAGCGACTAACTTCGGGTTTGAATTTTCAGCCCAGCAAGACCTTTGGTTCATCCCCGAGGAGTGGGGGCGTTTTTCAGTCAATGCTAACGCCACCCTCACCGATTCTGATGCCAACTATCCAGGGCGCATCGAGAAACTGCCGACGCGTGGAGCTTCAAACACGCTGTATTATGTCGGCCTGAACTATAGTATTTGGAAAATCGACGCTGCGGTTTCCTACCGTTTTCGCTCTCAATACATCGAGGGGCTCGCATTTGTGGATCAGCAGGAGTCCAGCTCTGAAGGTGAATTTGCCTTCGTGGGTGATGACCAGTTCGACGATTCGGGAGAGGTCGATGCTTCGATTCAATTCCGACTGAACGAGAACTTCATCTTCTACGTGAATGGAACAAACCTCTTGAACGAGCAGCGTTTCTCAGTCCAAGGCTATCGTACCTACGGAGATGACGCTTACTGGAACGAGCGTCGAATTAACTTCGGCATCA
This sequence comes from Opitutales bacterium, assembly GCA_013215165.1. Lineage (NCBI taxonomy): Bacteria > Pseudomonadati > Verrucomicrobiota > Opitutia > Opitutales > Opitutales bacterium. The sequence continues at coordinate 13,407 of JABSRG010000075.1, forward strand.
AAGGCGAGTTCTAAGCCCGTCGCTCTTTTGTGTAGATCGTTGCATCTGGGAGAGGTGTTCTCCCGGTGAAATAGATTGAGGCCCAGCTTTCGAGCTGGGCCTTTTTTTATGTATCCGAGCCGCTCAGTCGGCTCGTTGGGTTTGGTATCGATTGTAACAACGGCCCGAACACGGCGACAGAGCGCCGTGGCTTTAACACAAGGTCTTGCCTTCGTTACTTCTTAGCTTTGCGTGCTGCGGAGCGGGTGATGGCTGCGTCGAGATCCCGTGCTTGCGCTGTGAAATCGACATGGCCGGGCATTAATAGACTGCGTACGGCTCCTGCTGCCTCGGTGGTGTCTGAGTGGTAGAGGATGTATTCTGGATCGTTCGGTGGTCGCGTTTCGTCTGGGGAGCGCATGGCATTTTCGAGTTTGCCCATGCAGATCGCTTTAGTCTCATTTTGACCGAAGCACAGGCCGTAACCGACCGAATAGTGCGGCGCCGCTTTCTTTCCGCCGCTATTACCACGGCCCACCATTTCGCATTCAGTGACGTGGATAGAACCAATACAGCGTGTTCGGCCTCGGGCATCCGTTACGGATACGCGCGGCCTGCCGTAACGCAGTTCGCCGATGGTGCCGTGGCCGCCCCCATAGCCCCGCTGGCTGGCGTAACCGAGAGCCATCAGGGCTCCGGTTTCAGCCCGGCTCATGGTTTGGAGGGCAGCGGCGCGTGACTGCGGGTAAGTAATGGGAGTGCGGCTAGCGTTGTAGACGGGGTCTTTGCCATCGCTTTCAGGGTCTTCCGGTTGCATCAAGCCCTGTTCGCGCATGACATCGATTACGCGGCGAAATGAATATATTTCGGCTTCGTCTGCGGCCTCCATGCCGGCCAGCAGCGCGGTCCGTAGATCCTCGGCAGAGGCCTCGTCTTCGTAGGCCAAATCGCATTCTAGGAGCCGTTGGGTGTAGTCTCTTGTGGGTCCGAGCACCTGTCCACCTGGGATCTCTCGAAAAGATGAGGAGATGCGCCGTTCCATCAGCATGTGGGTTGTGTCAATCACCGCGCTCGTGTACTTTATTTGCAGCTGAATACGGTGGGCTCTGAGGATCTCGGCAGCCTCAATGGCGTCGCCTTCGGTCTGCTTCAACGCGATCGCAGCAAGCTCGGGAGCATAGAGGCCAGATTCGCTGAGGACGCGATCCACCAGGAGGCGTAGCTGTCCCAATATCTGCTCAATCTCAATGGGTTGGGTTTGTTCGCGAAGCCGATAAAACTCCGCAAGTTGTGCTGCGTTATCCAGAGTGTCTTGAAGCGCGTAGGCAGATTCCATGGGCGCAGGTTCACTCGGGATTGTTAAGTGCTCATAAAAGCGCATCCAGAATTTCGCATTTGCCCCAGTTTTGAAACAATTGGCGTCAAGATGTTACCATCGAGATATTGTATTCTCTATCGGGATTGAAAACCTGGAGTGCTATGGCCGGGCCGATCGAAATTGTGATCATCGAAGACGAGGTAGATATTCTAGCACCGCTCCAATACTGCTTCGAGGCAGAAGGCTTTGTCGTGCATACAGCTGAGGACGGGATTCAGGGACTGAACCTAGTGCGTCAACGCGTCCCTAGCCTCATCATCCTCGACCTCATGTTACCACGCATGGATGGGCTGAGCGTCTGCGAAGAGGTGCGCAGTACTTTCAAGACGCGGGACATACCCGTCATCATGCTCACTGCCCAGGACAGCCAAGGGCAAGTCATCAACGGTTTGAGTCGTGGGGCCGACGACTACGTGACCAAGCCATTCTCCATGCGAGAGCTCGTGGCTCGCTCTCGTGCGGTGTTGAAGCGTGGAACCTTTGCCGATGCGGACGCAGTGCCCTTACAAATCGGTGCGCTTCTGTTGTCTAAGGAAGAACAGACGGCGGTGATTCGTGGAAAGGATGTCCACCTGACTCCGACTGAGTTTAAATTGCACAGCCATCCCATAAGGCCTGATGGCGGAGATCAGGGGTGAGTATTGATCGGCTGTAGCGGTTGATCGTGTCT
>JABSRG010000076.1 GCA_013215165.1 Opitutales bacterium
AATAGACACGATCAACCGCTACAGCCCATCAATACTCAGGTTTGATCTCCGCCATCAGGTCTTATGGGATGGCTGTGGATACCTTTTTGAAATCTCAGAGCGTAGAGGTGCTCTCCCACCCCTCATGCTCGGAAGCACGTATACTCCAGGGCATCGAGAAACGCGCTGTAACCGACTGGGAGCCAACGCGTGAAGGGCAGTTTTACATCCAGTCACTATCCAGTATGCTCGCCACCGTGGCACTTGATCCCCGACCCGGAGAACGGGTGCTTGATCTCTGTGCAGCGCCCGGCAGCAAAACATCACACATCGGCGCACGCATGGAAAACACCGGCGAGTTATTCGCCACCGAGCTCGTGCGTAACCGCTACTTCCGCCTGAGATCCGTCTTGGATTTAATGAGAGTCACCCACGCACAAGCACTCTGCAAAGATGCTCGGCGCTTCATGGACGCTGACGGTTTTGGTCGCATTTTGGTCGACGCTCCTTGCTCCTCAGAAGGGCGCATCCGATTCGACGATCCCGACAGCTACGCCTACTGGAGTGAGCGGAAGATTAAAGAAATGGTGCATAAGCAAAAAGGCCTCGTAGTTCATGCAGCCCGCCTCCTCAAACCAGGGGGCACTCTGGTCTACGCCACCTGCACATCAGCCCCCGAGGAGAACGAAAACGTAGTCTCCTATCTCCTAAAAAAATCCCCAGACCTCCAACTCCTTCCCACTGACATTCCCTCACCCCCATCGAGCTACCCCGCGCTGAACTCATGGAAAGGCCGAGACTTTCACCCAGATACCGAGCATTGCCTCCGCATCATGCCCGGTCCACTCACCGACGGGTTCTTTATTGCCAAATTCCAGAAAACCGCCTGAACCAAAGACATGGTCATGCTGGTCACCAAATATGCGATCACCGCTCTCCTCATCGTGCTGGTTTCAGAAATCGCCAAGCGCCTCGACAAAATCGGCGCACTGATCGCCTCCTTACCCCTCGTCACCATTATGGTCATGATATGGCTCTGGGTCGAAAAAGCCGAGACCGAAAAGATTGCCAATCATGCCTACTATACCTTCTGGTATGCTCTCCCGACCTTACCCATGCTTTTAGTGATGCCTGGGCTATTGCACAAAGGCATACCGTTCTGGCCTTCTCTAGGAGTAAGTGTCCTGGTAACCATTCTACTGTTCATAATCACGGCCATCATAATGAAGCACTTTGGCGTCGATCTGATACCTTAAAGGATACTCAAACTCTCTCGGCGGCGAAGAGGTACCGCCCTCCAGGACTTGCAGAGATGACCCTCTGCGAAAAACAATGCCGATATTCCGAGTATTCAGATTCACTTAGAATGCCCTGATCCAAGAGCGCATTGGGATGCTTTATGCTCAACATCTAGCATGCCCACACAAGACCGTCCTTACCTATCACGCCGCCGCTGGCTGCAACTCTCTACTGGAGTAATTGGCTCCGCTGCAGTTCTAGGAAAAAGCCGGGTGCACGCTGCCCTAGTCTCGAAACCAGAGAGCTCCCACCCGTTTATCAATCTGAGCATCAATGAAAATCAATTCGGCCCGTCGCCCAAAGTGAGAGAAGCGATGATACGCAGCATGGATTTTCCTCACGAATACCCTGACGAACCCCGCGACCGGCTTACCAAAGCGATTGCTCGAGCCCATGGTTTGAGACCAGAAAACGTCCTCATTGGAGCGGGATCGGCAGACATTCTCTACGGAGCGGGTTATTTTTTTGGGCTGCAAGGGGGCGAAATCATTTCATCAGATCCCAGCTTTCATATCCTCAGCCATATGGCAGAAAAAGTCGGAGCAACACTCAACTTCGCCCGCTTCAACGCACACCATGCCGTCGACCTCGATGCCCTAAAATCCAAGCTGAGCGACAAGACGCGCATGGTCTATATCTGCAATCCAGAGAACCCGACTGGTACGCTCCTCAAGCCAGAAGAGCTCAAAGCATTCTGTAAGGAGGTATCGAAGATCTGCCCCATCGTCATCGACGAAGCCTACATAGACTATGCAGGCGATGCCCAAGCCCTCTCCATGATCCCACTTGTTGCTAAAGACCACCCCGTCGTCATCACCCGAACATTTTCGAAGGGTTTTGGCCTTGGCGGCATGCGAGTCGGTTACGCTGTATCGACTCCTGAGCTGGTCAAAGGAATCGGCAGCCAATATGTAACCGGCATTGGCTGCGGAGCATCACGCATCTCAATCGAAGCCGCCATCGCTGCATTCGGGGATACCAACCACATCCAACAAGTCTATACCCAGAACAAGACAGCACGCACTCGTGTCGAACACATGCTGACGAACTTTGGCCTCAACCCCATCCCATCGAAAGGCGGCTTCGTCCTCGCTCCGGTTATCCAAGACAGCAAAGCCCTCGCCGACGGCCTATTCTACGGCAGCCAAGTCAAAATCAGCCCCCGCAACTACTTTGGACAAAACTACCTCCGCATCAGCGTCGGCCGAGACGATCAGCTAGACGTCTTGGAGGCGGGGCTAAAACTGGTTTTGGGCTGAGACTCAGAAATAAGACAGTATATTTTTAGTCGGATTCTTTTACGGCGTTCGCTGTACCCACTTCGTCATACGTTGAATAAATTCATGCTCAGGAAAATGGGCGATATCATCCTGTGAGTATCCTTCCGCCTGAAGCGAGTCGTGTATGTCAGCGTGACAATCATTATATGCATACCAGAGTTCTGTTGGACTCTTTGGTTCGACTCCGGCCTCCTGAACCAACCAATCTCTAACCACTCTTACTATCTGGTCTGGTTTTCCAGAATGGGCCTTTATGTCAGAATTCGATAAATCGGATATAGCCGCCTGAAACCGATACTTCTCTTCTTCCAAGATCAATATCTTCTTTTTCCTGAGCAACTCTCCTCCATACGACTTTGCACCCATATCGAGGCCCAGTTCCAATGGCATATTGAGGCGGAACAACTCGCCTTTTTCTTTAGCGATACATATCGATAGGTCATGGATGCCAAAGCCACACTTTCATATCAATTCGACTATCTTTAATATTCGCGTTTCTGAGCTATCAGCTCTTTCAAGAGAATATCTAGGAATGCATCCAAGTTTTAGAATCGTGAAGACCATCGGTCTGAAAAGAATCCAATAGTCTTTGTCGAACGGACAATTGATAAAAACACTACGGCTAAAGCACACAAATCAACCTCTCGGGGGATAGGGATCTCCACCGTAAGAATTGCGCTCTCGTATCCTACCGTCACGACCATGGATGTAGAGTTCACCAGAAGATTTCCTAGCAGTTCCGCGAGCGTAATCAATCGCTTCTCTTTGTGTCCCAAATGTCTTACTTGCACGGGCGGAACCAGATCTTCGGACGCTCCAGCCCCCTCTTAAATTAGTAACTACGTGCGTGCTATTTTTCGCCATGAAGTAAGAATCTCAAAAATTCATGTATCGTCAATTATTATGCGCTATCGGCTCAGGCACATTCCTGTAGAGCTCTCTAAGCTTATTCTGGAACGGTAGCTCGGCCTTGAGTTTTGTTGCCGCCACTAGGTCGCAGCCGGGGTAGAGCGTATCAGAAGCTTCCACGGAAAAATCTGCGATAAAGCGGACCCGATCGTGTCGTCGGGCTGCGACATCTTTGAGTAATTCCGGAATGCGCTCTGGAGTGATGTCACCCGATGGTTTCAACGCATCACTGGCAACACAGGCGTCCTCGATCGCTTGCGTCGCTCCCTGCCCCAATGTCGGTAGCATAGCATGGGAGGCATCACCGATCAGCAGGACGTGACCACGCTCATCGTGCCAGAAAGTCTGTGATTCTTGGAAGCGAGCCCAGTGGGCCTCGTGGAACCAGTGTTCCATTCCAGCTACGAGATAGTCCACTTCCGGACAGAGCGCCGACCCATCATCCGGCACGAACAATTCGCGGATAGCCTGTGGATTCTTTAGAGACTCAGGAATAGAATCAGTCCTCGGTTCGATAGGGAACGTGGCCGTCGCATAGCTCGCTCCACCGGGGAGGCGGAAGCCCAGCATACGGTTTGGCCCCTTGAACCATTGGCCAAAATCACCCACCGGATTATCTCGCCCAAAGTCTTTGACCAAAACCCGACAAATCCCCAATCCCGCGAGAACCGACGGCGTCTTGGGGAAAAACGTGTCCCGCACTAAGGAATAGCGCCCGTCCGCAGCCACCAACAAATCCACCGAGTCCAATCGCTGAGCCGCACCAGTCTCGTCTTTGTAGTCTACAAAGAGCTGTGAAGCTCCGCCGTTCGTATAGCACACCTCAGAAACCTCCGATGCAAAGATGATATTATCCATCACGGGCGCGCGCATCTGCTGGTAGAGCTCGGACCAGAAAAGCCGGATACCTGGATTATCCGCCACCTCGGTAAGCGGAAAAGAGATGATCGGCTCACCCGTGGTGTGACTCACTGTCCACGTTTCCCAAGGTATGCTCACTTGACGCAGTGACTCTGCAACCGAAGGGAAGAAATTCTCCAAAGTTTTTATGGCATTAGGACCGACATTGAGCCCCGTTCCCGCCTGGCTACGATCTCCTTTCGTAACCTTCTCAAAACAAAATACCTCATACCGAGGATCTTGCATCAAGCCGTTTGCCAGCAAACTGCCAGCTACGCCCGCTCCGACGATCGCCACACGAATTTTTTTCTCAGCCATACCCCACCCTCAGCAAATTATCGGCCCAGCCAAAGAATAAAGCATGTGGTTAGATTCCGAGGCCGTGTTTCATTCTCTGATCTCACATTTTCCAAATAGACCTATACAAAGAGTGCGGGTGAGGCAAAAAGAGATCAGAGATCAATCAACGACTCGAAGACTTGCCGTCCGTTTTCGGTGATAATCTCCCGAAATGGCTCGGTCTCAATTTCATCAGGATCAATCCCCTTTAAGAAGGGATGAGGGCTCATCTCCAAATTACCATCACCCTCCTCATGCTCGATTGTACTGCCTTCGACCGTTACTGAGACTCTGTAGTGTTCGTTATTCTCAGTCATGAAACTCTGATATAGGTGGTCTGGATTTGATGGTTCAGCACTCCGCTTTGTAACGAGCCTTATGATCACATTACCTTCAGAGTCACTTACCGTTCCATGGAAACCGTCGCCAGAATCTTGGATGTCTATGTCTACAACCTCTATCCAACCGGGTAAGTGCCAGCGCTCATTTGCATGGTCTTTGGAATTTTCAGTATTCGTTGCGACGGTTATTGGAAAAAATGCTGAATGTGGCATGGGCTCGCCATCACGCACGTGCGGCTGAACGATGAAGCAAGTGACTGCCTCGTGGTAAGCTCCGACGGAAGACTCTGTAAAATCAAACAAGATTACCGCAAAGATGCCAACACCCGGCCGCAATTCAACGGGTTGTAGATGGGACGGGATAAACTTCCTCACCTCATCAGTCGGGCATTCAAAATATCCACCGATCGCCTTATTAAAATAATAATAGGTTAACTCACTCATTCTAGTTATATTTATTGATTGCGGTCGCTATCGTCTCAGCAGCAAAGCTTATTTGGCTTTCATCCAATGTCGCTGAAATCGATATTCTGAGGCGCCCTTTGTTCACGCTAACAGCTGGAAATACGATAGGTAATACGAATACGCCTTTATCAAGAATCTCTTTGGCAATTTTAAATGTCTTAGACTCCTCTCCGATAATCACAGGTACGATCTGCGTCTGAGAGGAACTCGTATCAATACCCCAATCAGCAAGCTTCGCTTTCATGAGAGCGAAATTCTTTTTTAATTTTGTGCGCAAATGAGGCTCATCGATCGAGAGTTGTAGACTCTTCCTTAAACCCGCCGTCACCGCCGGAGGTAATGCGCAGGAAAAAAAGCGAGAACGCGAGTAGGCTCTGGCGTATTCCATCGCCTTATTAGATGCACAGACATATCCTCCGATCCCACCCAAAGACTTTGAAAAAGTGCCTAGGTGAAAATCGATCTCGTCTTCCAAGCCATACATCTCTACTACGCCCCTCCCATTCTCACCAAAGATAAAAGCCGAATGGGCCTCATCAATTAAGATGCTCGCTCCATATTTTTTTGCTAACCTTACGATTTCATCAAGAACGCAGAAGTCTCCATCCATTGAATAGACGCCTTCGAAGACGACCAGTTTTTTTCCACCTACCCGGGAAAGCTTAACCAATTTCTTCTCAAGATTCTCTGGATCGTTGTGCCTAAAATAAGCCAGCTTCGCCTTCGATAACACGGCACCATCTACTATCGAAGCATGAGCATATTGATCCATGATCACATGATCGCCCTGTCTTAGCAGGGCCGAAATAAAACCAACATTGGCTCCATATCCGGTTGGATACACCAAGCATTTCTCCTTCTTTTTAAATCGCGCAATCTCGTTTTGAAAATCTTCAAAAATTTGATAGGTCCCACTCAAAATTGGCGAACCGGATGCACCAAAGCCATACTCATATAGACCCGCAGCAGCCGCATCGACGACCTCCTTTCTCGTCGCTAAACCAAGATAGTTATAAGAGGATAAATTTATCAGCTCTGCCTCCTCTTGCGTTTCAGGATGATTAACTCTAACAGTTGAGTTTGGCGCAGTCGTCAATGGGATACTATAACTGTCATAGCCCAGCGGCCGCGCTTGTTGATACCAATCGTTATATTTACCTATCAGTGTAAAAAAATCTTCGCCCGCCCCATAAAAGAAATTGGATAGGTTATAGCTCTCTGCATTTTTCATTATTCAATTATAATTTTAATTTTCGATAATATATACTTAACCAATAGTTTTAGACTGGATGTCATCCAGCGAATCTACAGGACTAATCATCCCCTCACTCTTTAACCAAGAAATGCAATCATCGAGGATTTCATCTATTGGAATATGCCGGAAACCTAGCTCCTGCTGGGCCTTAGAATCGTCGACCTGAAAATCGGATGAAACTAGCATAAGTTTTTCACGCGTAAGCTCGGGCTCCTTTGAACGATTCATTAGACCGAGAAATCCATGCAGATGAACACCCAGATGAAGAATCCATTGAAGTGTAGCAGCCTTGCTTTTGTTCCGCTTTAGTTTCTCCTGAATCGAATTGATAACTTCTAGAAAACTGTGGTATCGACCGCCCAGAACGTAGCGTGAACCTTTTGGAGCTTTGTCTGCTGCTATGATATGGGCCTGTGCAACCTCGCTCACATGGGAAAACGGTCCTTTGCCAGAAGGTATACCCGGCAACTTATTTTCGTTAACCAAGTGAATGATCTTCACCCAGTTTCGGAAATCGTAAGGTCCCAAAATGTGGGAGGGGCAAAGTATGACGGCGTCTAGATCAAATTTATCAATCGCCTCTTGCACTATATCCTCGGACTGTTTTTTGGTGACGAAATAGTTTGCAACAGATTCAAGTGCATTTGACGGAGTCTCTTCGTCAATGACACTACGGTGCTCGCCATATGCAGTAATGGAGGAAGTGTACACTAGCCGCGAAATCCCTTTCTTTAGGACGATATCAACAATATTCTTAGTGCCATTTACATTAACCTTGGTCTGGATATTATTTTTTCTTTTCCAGTAATCAGTGTTGGCTGCAGCATGAAATACGATATCAATGTCTTCAGGAACACCCGCTTCAAGCGAATCAAAATCAGTAACATCGCCAATAACACCAATCACGTCCTTCCTATTTAGATAAGTCAGGTCAGAGGTGCTTCTGTGTAGAGCATAAACCTTCCATCCACATTTCAATAGTTGGTCTATAAGATTAAGTCCAAGAAATCCTGTTGAACCTGTAACAAATGCTGACTTTTTCATAATTTAATTCTCGGCGGCATTAAATTAGAAAAATCAGTTTCCGTAAAAAGGTGCATCGGGATCTAAGAACAGCTCTCTATACTCCGAGTAATCCTTATTAAGGGCATCCTCACTCAAACCATATTGTTCAAGATTGTATTTATTCCTCCCACGTTTATCCTTTTTATTTGAACTAAAAAAGACCCTCACTTCCTCAATTTCTTCTTCGCTAAGATTAAGATTTATCTGATCAAAAATCTCTTTTGCCAGCGCTACTGGATCTTTTATTAACCGAGAATACCGAACGTGAATAACACGCGTTGAAGTATTTTTCTTTGCAAACTCAATAGCTCTGGAAGCAAACGTTTGCGATTTGTGGTTGTTCGCATCTACTGACGCTTTCCAATCCAGGCGATCCGTCGACATTCCCTGCGAAGATGTCACTAGCTTACACTCACTAGGAATAATTTCCTTCGGCTCCCGATGCGTTTGTACTATAGTCGCTTCAGGAAAAACCTTAGCCAATGACGGCAGCCAAGCAAGATGATGAGGACACTTTAGAACTAAGCGCTTGTCGGGATGACGCATCTGCTGTAGTTGAAGCACCCTGCGATAGGTTTTATAGCTCTCATCCATGTCTTGGTCGAGACACCACTTGAGGTAGCTATAGGTTGATCCGGTCGCCCAATAAATCAATGAGTGGATATCTAGACGCATTCCAAAATTACACTCATCGGGTAATCCCGGTCGTATGTAGTGTATCGCGTCCATTCCATAACGCTTACTCAATACTTTCCATCCATAGAATAACCCTTCGGCGTTCAACTTACTAAATCTCCCTCCATTCGGAAAAAAAAGTCGATATAGGGGCATCGCAGCGGTCTTCGATGGCGACGATAGCAAACGATGAAGGAAAGTAGTCCCCGATCTAGGCATACCCGTCACAAAAATCGGCGCATTGAGTGGTTGCTGATCCAACTCCGGTTGCCTTTCGAACCGGTCATTTATTAGCAATAGTTGCGATAGTCCAGTATTGAGCAGATTTGCGAAATTAACCCTACCAAACCAATGAAGATTTGCCTCATCTCGCACCGATCGGCAAAGAACTTCTAAAGCCGTGCCAATGCGCGAGGACAAATTAGCTTGTAACCCTGTTTTCCTCTGTGCGCGTGCAGTTAAGCTCTCAGGATCCAGTTTTGGGCTTAATGAGGTAAATTCCTTTGCAAGAGTTGAAGGCACCTGTAGCCAAAGTGGCAATGGCTGCTGTGTAAAAGGCGAAGGAAGGTCTATGGATGTATCTTCAATTCTCATTTACAATTGGCTCCGATGAAAACTGAGTGATTTGCTAAACAGCTGTTGAGACATATCACAACCACTCAAGCAGCAAAGATACCATGTCATTTAATGGAATGCACAAACTGCCCCTTCGACACAAACTTGTTACATTTTTTGCCATTTATTCAGCTAGGGGTAATTCAACCTGTCCAGATCGACAGAGATTCTAGACCCCGATAAAAAGCGGTCGTTCAAGACTCATGATGCTATCAACGCCCCACTTTGAAAGGTAATCGAGGGTATCTTTAGAGATTTATGACGCTGACACACGAGGATACTCAACTAACTTGATTTACGATGCAACTTTTTCACGAAGAGACGAGTCGGGTGACGGTGATTGCTGAACTGTCGGCGAATCATAACCACAGCTATGCCCGCGCCGCTGACTTGGTCAAAGCTGCCATCGATGCCGGCGCGGATGCCATCAAGGTTCAGACCTATACTGCAGATACCATCACCCTCGATTCAGATCGCCCAGAATTTCGTATCGATCAGGGGACCCTTTGGGATGGGCGCAGGCTCTATGAGCTCTATGAGGAAGCGCACATGCCTTGGGAGTGGCAACCCGAGCTGATGAAACTCTGCACAGATCTGGGTGCACCCCTATTTTCCAGCCCCTTTGATCTCAGTGCAGTCGCGTTTTTGGAATCCTTAGATTGGCCAGCTTATAAAATAGCCTCTCCAGAGATCGTAGATCGCGCCTTGATCGAAGCCTGTGCCGCGACCAATAAGCCAATGATCCTGTCCACCGGCATGGCATCCCTAGATGAAATCGATGAAGCTGTCATCTGGGCACGCGCTGCTGGCTGTGAGGACCTCACGTTACTCAAATGCACCAGCGCCTATCCGGCATCCCCAGAAGAAATGAACCTGAGGAGTATGTTAAAGCTCCAGTCTGAATTTGGCACCCGCATCGGATTGTCCGATCACTCGATGGGGCATGCTGCCGCTGTAGCCGCTGTAGCGCTCGGCGCTACCGTGATCGAAAAACATTTTACACTCAGTCGTGGCGACCCGGGTCCAGACAGCGCCTTTTCGATGGAGCCTCAAGAATTTAGAGAAATGGTGGATGCCATTCGCGTCACGGAGGCCACATTGGGAGATGAGAGATGGCATCCCTGCCCGAGGGAAGAAATGAATAAGTCCTTCCGACGCTCCCTCTACTGGGTAAATTCCATCAAAGCCGGGGAGATAATTACTCCCGAACACATCCGCAGTGTCCGACCGGCGAACGGCTTAGCTCCAAAATTTTTATCGCAGATCATGGGGTGTCGCGCGGTGCTCGATGTAGAGGCACCCATGCCGGTATCAGCGGAACACATTGACCATGCACTCACTCACTGAAGATCCCCTATTCCACGAGATCCTTAGAGCGCGGCAACGTGTCTATGCAATGGCTCAGCCGACGCCACTGCAGCGAATGAAGATTGAAGGCATCGGCGAGATTTGGATCAAACGTGAGGACGTATCCCCGATACACGCGTATAAGTGGCGCGGTGCGTATAACAAAATGGCTGCGCTCGATAAAGCGGACCGCTCGCTGGGCGTCATCACCGCATCAGCGGGAAACCATGCCCAAGGCGTCGCTCTATCTGCAAAAATGCTGGGTGCCCAGGCAACCATCTATATGCCGCGCTCAACACTACAGATGAAGCAAATAGCAGTCCAAAAACATGGGGGAGATGCGGTGGATATCCGGCTCGAAGGCGATACGTTTTCCGAGTCACTGGCTTTCGCTATCGAGGGAGGAGAAAGAACCGGGAAAACCTTCGTGCACGCATACGACGATCTCACCGTGATGGCCGGCCAAGGCACGCTCGCCGACGAAGTTGTGATGTCTGGGCAAGGACCCTTTGATCGTGCTTACATCCAAGTCGGTGGCGGTGGCCTGGCTGCTGGAGTAGCCTGCTGGCTAAAGGTGTATTACCCCGGTATAGAAATCATCGGTGTCGAAGGCGAAGACCAAGCATCCATGCAAGCTGCGGTTCAGGCGGGCGAGCCGGTTACACTCGATTATGTCGACGTTTTTTGCGATGGCACTGCTGTCAGACGTGCCGGAGACCAGACGTTTGGCTACTGTCAAAAACTAATCGATCGCTTCGTAACTGTCTCAAATGCCGAAGTCTCTGCGGCGATCAAACGCTATTGGGAGACCATGCGGGTGATTCCGGAACCCTCAGGAGCCCTGGGTCTGGCAGGAGCTCTACGCGACGGTGCCGCCGAAAAACCGGGCAAAACACTGTGCATCCTTTGTGGAGCCAACATGGATTTATCGATGCTTACCCGGATCGCCGCCACAGCAGATGTAGGCAGTCACGCACAGCGCTATTTCCGCTTTCACATCGACGATCACCCCGGAACCCTCCTTTCGGTCTTACATACGATCCCAGCATCACTCAATGTTGTAGACTTTCGCTATGGTCGCACGCCACGGGAAGCAGCCCCCATAGTGGGACTAAAAGGACCCAGTGCGGGCTTCGAACAATTCGCTGAGGAAATTCAATGCCGGGAAAATGCTATTGAAGAGATTGAATATGGACCGGACATCGAATTCGGAATCATCCCATTCAAGCCGGACCCATCCAAAGTGATGCGCTTTTTCAAACTCGAGTTCCACGAACGGCCCGGAGCTCTGAGCGATTTTCTCAGCACCCATCAAGGCGAAGCAAACATCTGCTTCTTTAAATATGCGTATTCTGGTGAGACCGTAGGCCGTGCCCTGGTCGGCTTTGAATTCTTGGATGAAACAACGGCCTCAGTGTTTTCTCAGAACGTTCCGAGACAGGCCGCGGGCTATCGTGCGATCGAAGACCTCGGGCCAGATTTTGTACGGCAGATTTCAGAGAAATGATTCGGCCACTTGAGGCCATTGGCTCTGTTACAATGCAGCGCACACCTACTGCTCTTTTTTCAACGGTGCATCATGCTTCGCTAGATAAAGGTCCAGGTCAGATATCACGTCTTGAACCTGTTCCATAACCTCGTTCGCCCGGGCGATCCGATATTTTTTGCTAAACTCTATAAGCTCCGCAGCGCTTATGAGAGAACCACCACCTAAGGTCATGGCATGCCCTAAGGGTGAGGGCGATATTGTCAGGTCATATGCGGGCGACATGGCCCACCTGCCTTCCGAAAAAAGAAAGCCATGCTGCTTTGGATGATCATCTTGATTACCGAGCAAAGCGTTGAACGCGATGCGGCGAAAGCAGGCTGTACTTACACGTTGATCACGTGTAAGCGCCAGAGCAGTCCGCATCCATTCCTCATACGTTGATAGTTCTCCGCGCGTCATGGCATGCCGAATGCCCCAAAAAGCATTAAAGTGAACCGGTTCGCCGTCGCTGGTGCGGTCAAATCTCTTGAGCGCGAGATGATAGCGATCGCCTACCTCTAAAATTTGATAAGCTGGAACATCGATTCCACAATCCCTAGCGGCATCAATACAAGCGGCTTCGATGCGCGTTTCATGATCGATCCGACCGCCAAACTCACCCGTACAATCGAGCTTCACAATATAAGAACTCGCTTTCTGTTGGGGACGGCGTGCAACCACAATAGCACCATCATCAAGAAGCTGTACCGATGCCTTCGGAGGCGTGCCACCTGCCGAACCCAAGGCATAAGAGGTTGCGTCTTCCAAATCTAAAACGCCAGAACACACCTACTGCGTGAATCTGACAGATTTTAAGTTAAAGGTTGTTTTGCAAATTTGATATCCATCAATCCAAGGCCGCCAGACATCGCAGTTAGGTGCTGTGAATTGTTGGCTTTTTTATGGGTATGACTTCTTTTTCTAACAAGTTTGATTTCATCTTTGCAGCATAATTATTTGCAAATGATTCTTTTTCAGACGTTGGAATCTTAAAATACAAATCATTTCTCTTTTCCCACTCCTCGTATTCTTCTTCTTCATTTCCAGGTCTTTCTACTACTTCTAGGTAATGAACATAATGCCCGATTTCATGCAATAAAGTTCGGTGAAGTTGCACATTTCGGATTGTATCTTCGTTGATTTCAGCAACATATTCCCTTTTGTCTTCTTTAAATTTCATACCATCGGACTGCAGGAACTGAAACTCTTGGGCTCTTTCAACTGATTGTTTCTTTTCGAATGTATATTTTGTCCACCTTGGAGTTGCTTCAATTATTATAGCGGGATGGAACTCATTATTGAATTCAAAGGAATAGATTAATCGTCCCCATACAGGAGATAGATAAGTTTCTTTTTTCTTTGGTTGACGGAAAACTATTATTCCAAATCCATCCAAATCTTCTAAAGGGATATTATTCAATATTGTTTGAATATCTTCCGAATTGCATGAGTAAAAGTATTTCGGATTCAATTTTTCAACAATTACAATAATCTCTTTTCCATGCACATTGATCTTCGTAATTTCTGGATCTTCAAACCGTTCATAGAAGCTTTTTAACGTGTCTAATGGCTGAGGTATTTTTAGTTTATTATTTTGACCATACCCCTGCTTTGAGGTGCCTATATTACGATTTCTTCTTACAGGGTTCCATCCGTTATTCATTTTGAGCCAACAGCTTCATCATTTACCCTCAGAGCAACACGGTAAACATCGGAAATATCGACGACCTCACGACTCATCTCATCCCCCACAACGGGCTCAAAGCTCAATGCGCCTCGCCCACCACAACCTTGGTAGGCCAAAAGTTCCATGACCCCGGTTTCGTATCCGGCAGCCTTCAAACGCTGCCTGCAGACCGCCATACCAAATGTATCTGGAAGACTGTCAGCAAAAAGGCCAAACAAGCCACCAAAAGCCTCCATCTCAGCATTGTCACGATGCTTGGCAGACAGCACTCCCCCCGACTTTTCGGGAATGCGGAAAGGCGACAAGGTGTGCGCCGTGATATCGCTAAGATCTCGTGACGGCTCAAAAGCGATCTTTCCGGTTCTGGGGTTGCGACCGATACGACCGATTCGATGCGTCGCGCCATCGACCCGTGCACGGACAATGAGCATGTCTACTCGAGCCGGGGTCATCGGACACGCACCCGTTGGGGTTTGTCACTTTCCATAAAGTCTTCCAAGGATTCGGCCTTCGGCTGAGGAATCCAACGAGCCACTACACTCAAATCGACATCAAGTGCGGATAGAATAGAAAGAAAATGTATGAGCGAAATGGACTCACCCCGCTCCAATCGTCTCACGGTGTTTACTGAAGTGTCTGACAACTTTGCCAGATCAGCCTGACGCATCCTTCGGTCAAAACGAAGCTCTCTTACAGACTCTCCTATATCATGAATGTATTCGGATAGAGTTTTAAGATTCATTTTTTGAGAACTTAATTCACAGCCATCCCATAAGACCTGATGGCGGAGATCAAACCTGAGTATTGATGGGCTGTAGCGGTTGATCGTGTCTA
>JABSRG010000077.1 GCA_013215165.1 Opitutales bacterium
ACGATTTTTTCTTTCTTAGCTGCCTTCATTGGTTTCGATTTCGTGTATGAAATGACAACCTATTTCAGGACGACACAATCGTGTTCGTGATCGTTGTCGTGTTCGTAATCGAGACTCCACGGGTTACGAATTTTCGTGAATCTTGGAATTGGGGACAGATCTTTTGAACAGCGGGGCTAATGTGGATTTGGGGTTTTCGACAGAGATAGCGACAGCGATCAGGACTTTACACTCGCTGGCAAAAACCAGCTCCTGGGAACGTCGAGCTCCAGCTCGGCATCAATCGCCCGCAAGAAAACGATTCTGGAAGTGTAGCATTCCCGATAGAACCCCCAGTTTTCCGTTTTTAGAAATTGGCGTCTATTCGCGTTTATTCGCGGATCAAAACGAACTCCACGGATTAGCCTGAACCACAGATCGACAACGACAACCGGCGATTAGGACTTTGTAGGCTGCAAGTAGAGATACCCTGACTCATTGCTCCGGAAGCGATAATTCCAAAAAATATTGGGTGCCGTATCTAACACTTCTTGGTACTCTTTGTCGTCGGAGAATGTTGTCCGAGGAAGCCGCCGAGCGTTCACACTCAAATGCACCTCGGGAACTGCAAACGGATAAGGATCGGCCAGATACAAACCGTCCCCTTGGTAGCTGAATCGAATGCTGCCGTTTGCATCGCCCGAGAGTAGCGGCACGGGCTCGATCACAAAGCTTTCCGCGATGCCTTTGGAAAGTAGGAGCCCCAATCGATCCCATACCTGCATGAGGTGGTAGTTTGTCCACAAAACTTTGTTATCTAAGCCTTGGATATTTTCTCCTCCCTCGTCTTCTATTTGGGTTCGGAGAGTGTCTCGAAAAGCTTCGCCATCCGCCAAATAGGTCTTCACTGCTTGTGCTTCTTCAGGAGAACGGGTAGGCCGCACCATTTCTGCATCGGTTCCGTGTCGACCGTTATAAATGCCTGTTCCGTGAAGGCTGAGCATCAGGCCTCCATAGGGTTCGCGCTCAGATAAATAGCGTGCGCCTTCTCGATAGAGTTTCACGTGAGCATCGTAGGGTAGGCTAGCGTAGTCGTAGGGTATGCCCGAATCGGGATCGATCCGTGGGCGATGATCGTGATAAACCCAACACAGGTCATGTTCCGCAGCCATGACGAGCATGGGGCGGCGGGGCAGCGGCAAAGCAACGGCGTCTCCGCCCCAATTCGCCGCGATGATGCCGACCAGTGCGCTGTGCTCAAGCTGAGTCACCGCGTGGAAACCGTCTTTATTTTGAGATGTAATCACGATGTTGCGAAAGCACCTTGCAAACCAAACTAAGTCTGGCGCTCACAGCCTAGGCAGGTAAACCTGGCGAGCTATGAAAAAGGCTGTCGTCTCCGTTTTGCCCTTTGTCGTGCTGCTGCTCGAAGTGTTCTTTGGATTCTTGACTCGGCTGGGAGAGCCCCAGGCAGTGCTCACACTTTTCATGTTAGCCTGGATGATACTGTGGTGGGTATTCGAGATATTGCCTCTGGGTGTGACCGCGCTCATCCCCATGGTGTTTTTACCGCTGATGGGTCTATCGAGTATTCGGGAAGTGGCTCCGCAGTATTCGACATCGATCATCTATCTCTTTCTCGGTGGTTTCATCATCGCGCGGGCTTTGGAGAAGACGGGGCTCAATGAGCGTATTGCGCTGTGTATTCTAAATGTAACCGGTAAATCCGACCGTGGGATCGTGCTCGGATTCGTGGTCGCTACTGCATTTTTGAGTATGTGGATCAGCAACACGGCGACAACGGTCATGATGGTGCCGATCGCTCTGTCGGTTATTGGGTTTCTGGGCAAAAATTTGCCGGAGTCTGACGCGGCTGACTTAAAGCCTATGGCCTTGGCTTTGTTTTTATCCATCGCCTACGCTGCCAACATTGGGGGCATCATGACACCCGTTGGGACTCCGCCTAATGTCGTTTTTATCGGATTTTTAGATGAGCTCTACGATTATACTGTGGATTTTTGGAAGTGGATGGCCGTCATGGTCCCAGTGGCGGTCGCGTTGCTTGCGGTCATGCTGTTTTTCCTGCGCTGGGTATTCCCCTTCTCACTGCCGATTGATGATCGATTTGGGGACTTCATTAAGGGGAGGCTCGCAGGTCGGGGCAAAGTGTCCAAAGAGCAGAAGCTGACGCTGATCATCTTCTCCTTAGTCTGCTCGCTCTGGGTATTTAAAGAAGTGATTCATAGTCTAGTGGGGAACCGGTTTATCAACGACACATCCGTCGCCATTCTCGGCGGCATACTTCTCTTTCTTATTCCCTATGATCGTAGGGAAAACAAACCCGTCTTAGATATAGATGACATCAAGCACCTGCCTTGGAATATCGTGCTGCTCTTCGGCGGGGGTATGGCTCTCGCCGGTTCATTGAGGGATGCCGGTTTGATTCAGGCTGCGACCGATTTCTTTGCGGCCATGGATATCCAGTCAACTTTTCTACTGGTTCTCGCACTGGCTCTCGTAACGCTATTCCTCACTGAGATTATGAGTAACGTGGCGCTCTGTATGGTGGCCTTACCGGTCATCATGCAACTGGGTGTCGCACAAGGCATCCCGCCCATCATGATAGGCTTTCCCGCAGCAATCTGTTCCAGTTTCGCCTTCAGTATGCCCATATCAACTCCGCCCAACGCCATCGTTTTCGGCACCAATCACGTTCAGGTAAAAGATATGCTGAAAGCCGGGATACCCCTCAACTTCATCGGGGTCGCCTTGGTAATGACAGTCGGCTGGTTCCTGGCGAAGGTGTTTTTTGTCTGAGCCATCTGATGATTAAGAGCTGACGGCTCATCGGCTGTGCTTGAACGCAGTGCAGAGGAAGTAATTTTAGACCTCAAATCTCACAGATGGCCACAGATTATTTACTATTGGCTGCAGAGGTCTTCTCGAGGATCTCTCCAGTGTACTTTAAAACGCATAGCGCATGTGTAGCGGTTCCAATATCGAGGCCGAGGGTGTAGGTGTCTTTGTTAGCGTTTTCCATGATGAGAAGGGATCAAGTTCTGCGCCGCCTTCTCATTCATTCTTGTTCACTCCTTGATAGGAAGACCTATCTCTATCATCAACGCCACAGCATCGTGGATTCCTTTGTAGTAGTCTGCTGAAGATTTTAAATGGTGGTTCGGGACCTGGATATCAAACACCTTCTTTCGGAAATTGTTCAGACTCACCAGCTGTATTGCTGCAAAATGTCCCGAAAAATATGCAGACTGTCTCGTGATCAAATCCCTACTTGTCCGAAGTTCGATGCTAGGCTCTATGCTTAAGTTAATATCACTCGAATATAACACATTCTCATTAATCGAGGCATGCAATTTTTTGCCTCGCTCAAATGCGCTCGTGAAATCGCCTATACGCCCGAGTCGTTCATCAGCTCTCATTCCTGATGGATCAACACCAAGCATTACCGACGAGCTATGCTCTAAACCATGGAGATAACCATCCATATAGGCTTTCGGATCGATAGGCTTGACTGAAGTGGATATCCCCAAACAGCAAAACGCAGATATCAACAACAAATAGTGGATTTGGCACATTCTTTTAGTGAACGTAGAGGTGCCCTGATGGCGGCGCTAGCCGACAACGGAGCGACCGGCTAGAAATGGCCTGCCGGTGGTGCAGTTTGAACATCTGGGGTTGAAATGGCATGTCTCCTCTCAAAAGCTATTAGCAGGAACTGTGCGATAAGGATAATCCTTCACCAAATGCTTCCTTGATACTTTCTCTGCGCCTTGAGCTAAGTGGGCGCGAGGTAAAATCTCTTTAAACCACGGATTTCACAGATGTGCACAGATTTATCAGGGTACTTTTTTCTCTTCATCCAAGTGCTGGCTGTAATCAGGGGTTTCAAAGATAATTCTTTCAAGAGGCTGTCATTGATTGAAACAAGGCAGGTGGCTTTTCGATCCGTTACTTGTTGTTTTTACCGAGCCCGAGTCCGGACAAATTCATTTCCATACGCTGGCTATTTTGACTGGTTAACACTCGTTCTGCAAATAGGGTTCCAAGTCTTGCCTAACCTCCTCTTCTAGTAGACCCACTGTAATCTCTATTCCAGCACCTTGATTTCTTGGGTCTGGGTCAATCATGCCAACGTAGACTTCTTTTACTTTTCGTCTCGCAAGTTCTTTCGCGCATAAAGTATTCGATGTCCTCATGTTTCATTTCCCTATCTAACAGTTAATATTATATCAACGCATTGTTCTGATATCTCTGGAGTTTCATTTTGGTTGGGGTAATGAGATGGAAGTGGCTGAAAAATCATGTATTTGGTCGTGTGCTTCGCGTGCGCGGATCGATAGTGTTAAAAAGTTACTTTGGCATACTGGAGCGAGGAAAAAGACGCTGGGTGTAGGTCTTTGGGGGAAGAGTCCGCTTCGATATGGATTGGCCGTGTTGTTACAGTTGAGCTGGGAACTTTCTGTATGAAATTGGTATCGATTTCATCTATCCGCGAATTCACGCTAATCTCTTTCCTGTTCAGGCTAGCGGCGTATTCGTCCGCTCACCCGAAGGCTCAGCGAAAGCCCTGCGTGAGCAGGGATGGCAGTTTTACGACTTCGTCGCCGATACCCAGCACTCATGTGCCATTGGGCTACCGAAGCCGCGATAGTCGATCGGTTTCTCGATGATGTGGATCGCGTGATGGGATAGGCCATGGCCAGCAGTCTGTTAGAGTCAGACCAGTCAATACTAACTCGGTTATCGATGTCGTCGTATCCACGCCAATGGCTCGTGGACAACCCATTACATCAATCAAAGAACACGTAATGCTAACGCTGCTCGCAAACGGTAAGCTAGTGGAAACTGCGCGCTGGGATGGTGAAAAAAGACGCATCGAGGTTTCTGTCTACTCCAACGGTAGACTCTGCCTTCGCCATTGGGAGGCCGAGAGAGAAAGATCGTCCTTCGGAGCCATTTCGACAGGTAGTCTCATCATAATAGATATTGCTGGAAATCAGAGTTTACTTGTCACGAGAATCAAAGAAGACAAAGAAATACCATTTATCTTATAAAAGAGAATGAGTATGAATCGAAGTAGTCAAAAATTATGCCTAATCCATTATGGGGGTTTCTTGTCATCTATCAGATCAATTTTGGCAGTATTCATAGCTGGTCTTTTGCAGACGCCTTTACTTTCAGACGATCTTACTTTCCTGCCGGATGAAACTGTTCGTAGCTGGACAGGGCCCGAACTACGCCCAATGCCATCATTCCCAGAGAATCGAATTCGAGTCCTGCCCGGCGATGACTTGCAGTTTATCCTAGACAATGCGAAACCGCGAGATGTTATTTCATTAGCTCCTGGGATCTATACAGGTCGTTTGATAATAAACCGATCAGGAGAAAGTGATGCACCGATCAGCCTAATATCAGATCCACTGGGAGAGGCTATTATCTCAAATGCAATTGTGATTGAGGAGACCTGGACTCGTGCGGACGAACTATGGCAGTGTGACCTAGATTACACACCGACTTATGTTGAAGTCGATGGAAGATTGTTGCAGCCATTCAATGGGGTCGAGGATCTTCTAGAAGGCCGCCTGCCTAAAAATAATGGCCAATGGCAAGAGCAAGTCCCTCCAGAAGGCTATTGTTACGAAGGGGGTAAATTATATCTGAAATTACTTCTAAACGAATACCCCAAGCAGGTTCGCATTCACAGACCTTACATGGTAGACCCACCTAGCCACGACTTAATTGAATATCACAAAGTTGTCGATAGGAGTTGGGTCAAAGACTATGATAAGTCGATTTTAGATCGCCGTGAAGGTTGTCTCATTCAGGTCAAAGCCCCTCACTGGCGAATCCATGGCATCAAAATGGATTTTGCACCAGAAATCGGAATTTTGGCCACAGAGGAGGCAGACGATTTACAATTGAGTGACCTAATTTTCACCGATACGTTGAAAGGAGTTATTATTAGGGGGGCTGATGATGTATTGGTCGAACACTGTGAATGGCATTTATTCCCTCGTTTCCAATGGGCGCGTTGGGCACAAAGTAAATATGGGAGAGTGTTAGCGGCATGGGGACGAGTTATTGCTGCAAGTTTCATCGAACATCATGGGCTGCGTCACCGTATTATAAACAATCATGCCTATGAGGGCTTTGATCTTATACGACCAAGGCCAAGTAATAGTCGTGATCCGAAGGACATGTCAGAGATCGCTTACAATGTCTTGAGAAGTGCTGCCGACGAATGCATTGAATTCGATTCCAAGCCCACGTTGAATTTAAGAGTCCATCATAACTTTGTTATGGATGCCGTGAGCGCTTTAGCGATATCACCGGTTTTGAAAGGACGGCTTATAATTGATCACAACATTGTATACCAGAGTAGAATGGGACTCAATAATTGTGCTCTGCTTAAGTGGTATATGATTCCAGCCTGGAGAAAATACGAACTACCAACAAGTGGAGTCACAATAGTGCATAATACAATGCTCAATCCGAATAAGGCATTTGTATGGACAGGACAGGATCATTTTTTTGATGATGTACTCATCGACAACAATATATTTAGAGTATGGCAGGCGCATTATTGGCCATACAAAGGAATGACATTAAGCCCAAACAATCTTTACCGGGGCACCATAAATAAATTGGATCACCTGACACATGCGATTCGAAATACTGAACCTGGATTAGTGAGAGCGCCAAGATTTCCAAACAAGCCAGAGGCTATGCCATTTGTCGGTTTTTATGAAAAACCAGAGCCAGATAAAGAACCTATAGACTTTCATCTAGCATCAGATTCTCCATGCATTGATTCCGGTAGCTTGGGTAATGACTTAAAGTACGGACATACCAGTAAAGGTGAATCTTCTGATCTGGGAGCCGTGGAATATGGAACTGAATGGAATTTTCCGCGTCCTGGACCAAGGTGGATGAAAGAACATAACTCTTTAAACACTGCTCCACTTCCGCCAGAGATTCACCCGGGTTGGTTGGGGCTCGAGTATCCTTCTCAACAATAGCATACCTTAACCTACCTTCCCTTAACGGTCATACTGCGATGCAATGTCTTTGAGGGCTTCA
The DNA here is from genome assembly GCA_013215165.1 of Opitutales bacterium. NCBI lineage: Bacteria > Pseudomonadati > Verrucomicrobiota > Opitutia > Opitutales > Opitutales bacterium. Next base: position 7,078 of record JABSRG010000077.1, read on the forward strand.
ACGATGGGTTGATCCTCGACGCTCTTGCACTTGGACCGCCGAATTATGAAGTGGGTCTGAGACTTGAACTTTCTTCACCTCGCGATGAAAAGATAAAACGGTCGTTTTTTGGGGGCGCGCTGGGCACTCTGTTCATAAGCTTCACATTGGCTTAACCTATCCGCTAATGGACGCGAATCCACGCTAATTTATTTCCTGATCCGTTGGTTGCGCGAGAGGATTCTTTGAAAGTGGAAGAGAGAAGAGGGTGCAATCGAAGTAATGGGGACTCATTCTAAATCATCTTCATCTTCGGAAATTGCCCGATAAATCTGATGATTGGTTTGTTACACGTCAACGCGACAGTGCGGCTGGACTATTTTCTTTTCGATATCCGGGCGGATTACCTCAGAGCAAAGGGAATGGTATAGGTATGTGGCCGCTGATCTGGGGGAGGGGGCAAATCCCTTAATTGCTCAAATACTTGCTCGATGCTCGCGTCAAACTGCGCCAATCCCGAGCGTCGGACCCAACGATACTTTACAACCCGACCACGCCCATCGATTCGAAATTCGATCTCGGCGACTAGACTCTGAGCGGGAAGTGATGGGTCGGGATTCCAAAGACTGTTGATGATGCCGCGAATCTTCGCTGGGTAGGCCTGCTGGGCCGCCGACGCGTGGGTGTCATGGTCGGTGTGAATGTCTTGATTCGCGGCGTTGTTGAGGCGGTGCCGAATCGCTGAAGTGTCGAATTGAGGAATGTTTACCGTTGGGCGTGTGGGCTGACTGCGAGGCGCTTGTGTCGGCGTCTGGGGTGTGCCGTGCATCCGGCGAAACTCCTCGATACTCATCCGCTTCGGCTCGTTTTTGACCGGACGCGGTGTTGGTGTGGGTTTCGGGATAGTAATCTCAGCGGGTTCGGGGATGGGCGGGACGTCGAGTTCTTCGAGCTGGCTGAAATTCAAATCGGGCTTGGGTAGACTGGGTTCAGGAGTCGTCTGCGTCGGTGCGTTTGTCGGTTGTGCGGGAGCCGTTGCATCATCGGGTAAATCCACCATTTCGAAGGTGAAAGGAATCTCCTCTGGGCGCGAACACGTTGAGGCAAAGGCGAATAGCGCCAAAGCGCCTAGGGCGGAAATGTGTAATGCCCCTGAAAGTTGGAATGGCGACCAAGTATGTGGCCGCAGAAACCACTGAATTAACTGCGATCTATTCGACACGTGTATCCAGACTCACCTTGCTCAGCTCGTGTTCCCTCAACCAACTTAGCACATTCACCACCCGTTGATATTGAAAGGCAGCGGTGGCATCGGCGCGGACTCGAATAACCGGAGGATCTGACTCTGAGGCGAGGTCAGCGATGATGGCCTGCAGCCTCACGGAGTCGACTTGCGTTTCGCCCCAGTAATAATTCCCTCCAGCGTCGATGGATACGGTCTCCACGCGCAATTCTGGTGAGGGCTGGGCATCTTGATTATTCTCCACTGGGAGGTCCACAGGGATGGTTTGCTCCAGCAATGGCGTGGTGATCATGAAAATAATCAGCAAGGCAAATGCGAGGTCGATCAATGGCGTCACATTGATCTCACTCACTGCACTCATGCGGTCCTTGCGGTGAAAATTTCGAGCCATCTCTTCAAATGTCGATCTGGTGTGCTTCCAATTCGATGCGATCAGCCACTGTACTGGCAAAATTCTCCAGCTCAGTGATCGCCAATTTGGTTGAAGTCAGAAGGAAATTGTAACCGAACACAGAAGGAATGGCGACTAACAACCCAGCGACCGTGGTGAGGAGCGCTCCACTCACGCCCGGAGCGAGTGTCTGTAGAGTAGCACTCGACTGCGATATAGAGCCAAATGCATCCATCACTCCCCAGACCGTTCCCAAGAGTCCCAAGAACGGAGCCCCTGTTACGATCGAGCCCAGCAGCACCATCTTTGTTTCGTATTTCATGGTTTGCTCGGCTACGGCGCGTTGCAGTGCATTTTCTACATGGCCCATCCGCAGCTGAAGCGCATCGATTGTTCGATTCTGTTGCTCAGGTTCAGCCTGGTAACGATGGAAAGCAGTGATTGCCTCGGAAACTAAGAAGCTAAAGGGGCCTTCTCCCCATTGCTTCCCAAAGGATGATGCATCGATCTGGAGCAAAAGTGGAACTTGGCTCGCTGTTCGTTCAAAAGACGCGTTCGCAGTGCGTAATTTTTTCAAGTCCAGGAACTTACCAATCATCACAGTCCAGGCGAGCAGGCTGAATCCCATCAAAACCAGAATGATTATCTTTCCTGCGAAATTTGATTGTCCGAAGTAGGTGAGAATGGCGACGGTGTCGAAAGTAGTCATCAATACGCCTAGGTTGAAGTGGCTCTAGAGGTAGATCAACTCATGATTCAGCTGGAAACAAAGTGGGGCGTGATTTCGATCGATGTCAGCAGCCTGTTTTGGTGAGAACTTCTATCCGTAATATTCAGCTTTTTGGCTGCGCTTATCCCTTATGCAGTTAGGCAGTCAACGGCCCGGCGCTTTCGGCGAAAACGCCCTACCTGAAACGGCATCGGGTAGGGCAGTCTCTCCGAGGGGGCCGAATTCCAGATGCAAGATCGATCTACAGTGAGAATCACTGTCGTCATGTATTTTGCGAAGAGAGACTGCTTTAGTCATCAGTCGAAATTATGTTGCGCCATCCTTAGCTCGTTGAGTGGGAATGTCACTGGGACCCGAAACACGGACCAATCAATAGAAAGGAAAGAATCAGAAGCCAGTGACTGAAACCCTCAGTTCAAACACAGCGGGTATCGACTCGAATTCGATGTCGGAGCTTTGAATGAACCACTGGAAGATTCTCTATCTCATCGCAACCATTAAAAATGGTGGGTGGTTCGCTAGGTGCTCTTCGAGACTCAACTCAGGGCATGCTTTATGTGTTCTGGATATAGTGATTTCAAAAACGACCATTGTTTCATCTGTGAGTCCCTGCCAATTTCATCTGTGATATCATCCCATTTCTTTGCCGCGATGTCTAATGAGAGCTGGGGAGAGAGGGTGCCCTTGAGTGCTAAATTGATACTTTCTTTGAGTGCAGCGAAGTAGTCACGATAACCATGCATATAAAAATCGGGGATGGCTCTGGTCATGCTTGATTTGTGAATTTTTAGGAAATCCGTACCGTATGTATCAATGATATCAGGATTCTCATAATGCTCTTTGCGAAATGGGTCGAAATAGCCTTCTCGTTGACTCACAGAACTGGCTGAAAGTGCAGGCAAAGAGGCGTAAAGCGTAAAGAGGAATGCCAGTTCGGGGTTCTGCGAAAAGTTGGATACAACATAATTCCAACCCCAGTTGAAAAATGGGGCTGTAAATTTCACCCCATTGAGGGTGCCTCCCGGCAATTCACCGAATACGAAAGGTTTTTCTGTTTTAGAATGGTTGCTTCGAAGAAATTTCTGTGTGCCGCCCCAGCCAATATTGGCGAAGCACTTTCGGTCAGCATATAGCTTCCAGTTTTCAAATAAGCCATTTGTGAAGGCACTTGGATGCTGGAAATCTGAGCTCTTGATCATCGCTTCTAGAGCTTTAATTCCCGACTCGTTATTGATCAATGGATTCAGGTTGTCGGAGAGTGGATAACTTCCGTTTGCGTGAAAACGAATCCACCACTCCCAAACTGTGTAATCTATACTTCGATAGAGGCAGCCGCCGTATAATCCTTCTTTTGGCCTATGAAAGTGAGCCATCATGGCATCAAGCTCATCCCAGGTCTCTGGGATTTTTAGAGCGTAGCCATGGGTATCTTCAAAGCGCTTGGATTCCTCTGGATTTTCAATATAGAGGCGGTTGTAGAACATCACATAAGCATCGCCATCAGTTTGGTAGCCGAAGAATTTCTCTTTGTAATAATCTCCAGTGGAAAACAGCATGTCGCTATGGATAGACTCAGCCGCATATTTACGCTCGAAGAGCGTTAAGTCTTTCAAAGCTCCAGCTTCTACAAGATCCGGAATGCCGAACGTTGCGGGTATGGCGATGTCGAACGCGTCTCTGTCAGTAATTACGTTTAGACCAATTGTGCTGTTTATGATATCTACATCGGCTGATTTCAGAAGGATTTTGATTCCGGTATTAGCACTGAATGCATTAATGATCGGTTTCAGATTCGCTTCGCAGCCTTGTGGATGCAATAGGGTCAGATGCGTCCCTTTAGGCAATGACAGCGCTTTAATCGCTTTGACGATTTCTGCGTGATTATCGCCGAGGGCGCCTTCAGGGTCTTTCGCTAGGCCGGTTTTAGCGAACAACGAAAGAGAGGCTAAGCTCAGCCCGGTTTGGCGCAAAAATATTCTGCGTGGGAGAATCTTTGAATCGTGTAGGCGCACAACCAAAAGAAAGGAGTTTTACAGGTATAAACGGATGCCGTATGACATTTCAAATGAGAGGAAAGAATAAGGTAGCGCAGATGTCCAGTATTGGATCCCTGCTAGTATTGAGTTATTTATCTCTCTCATTGATAGGTTTTTTAGCGGTTTTCTTTGCGTGGAAAGGTTTGCAACGCATTGACCAAAGTGGCCGAGAGGTCTCTAAGTTTGCGATCCCGCTTTTGGTGAATGCTTTCCGCCTTTCGGATGCATCTACTCGTTTTGTCAACTTGACGAACGATACACCGATTGCGGAAACTACCGATCAGCTTTCTGAATACGTAAAGGCCGTGTCTGCGGCTCGCTCTGAAGTTGAGTCCAATCTGTCATGGTTGAGATCTCTTGATTTAGACGATGATCGAGTCAGACGAATTTCTGGATTATTTTCCGAAATTTTGTCCAACTATGATCGCTCGATTGTGAAAGTCAGAGATCGTTTAACTCTTAACCGGCAATTGAATGAACTAGACGATGCTTTGGAAGTTGCCTTTCGCAGGGTACAAACCGATCTCAATGTTCAGAGTTACCAAAGTGAGAGTGATATAAATTCGGGAAATATCGATAATTCAAGTACTGATATCCCTTCGCTCTTTTCTCAAATTGAGTTGATGAGAATTACTCTTTCACGGGCAATCTTGGCGGAGTCTGAAGCATCAGTTTTAGCGTATAAAGCTGGATACATTCAGAACATGAGATCTCTAGTGAGCGATTTGAACCGTGGAGCAGCAGATCTTTTCGGTGAAGCGGCTAAACAAGAAATATCATTACTGCTAGATCAGCTCAATAGTCAGGATTCGGGAGTATTTCCGCTCAAGGCTCGCGAACTTGCGATCATAGACGAATTAGACGACTTAACGGGGCTTAATACGGAGGTGTCCGAAACCTTACAAAACAACATTGCTGAACTCGTCGCTTTGGCAGAACGTTTTGTAGCTGAACAATACAAAAACGTAGAGTCAGAGCAAAGATCGGTAGTCACCACACTCACTGTATTCGATGTTGTCTTGGTCTTATTTCCACTCGGAGCCGTTTTCTTATTTATACGACCCAAACTACTCAAGCGTCTTAACTACCTGTCATCAGCAACGGATGAGATCGCTCGGGGGCAGTTGGATGCTAAGATAGAAACCTCAGGTAATGATGAAATTTCAGGATTAGCGGTTGCGTTGGAGCAATTTAGGTCTGACCTTTTGGAAAAAAGGCAGGCGTAAGTCTCCCTAAGAGAGACTTTACTCGAACTATCGACTTTTAAGAAAGCTTTGGATCGGTTCGCGATTGTTGCTAAGACAGATGTGTCTGGAAGTATCCTCTACGTGAATCCGGTGCGTCAGGCCAAGCCTGACTTCTCTAATGATCTGAAACGAAATCATCATGACAACTAGGTATCCATCATG
>JABSRG010000078.1 GCA_013215165.1 Opitutales bacterium
AATAGACACGATCAACCGCTACAGCCCATCAATACTCAGGTTTGATCTCCGCCATCAGGTCTTATGGGATGGCTGTGTAAATTTAGGTCTCACGCAAAGATTGTGGCGAAGGAAAATGAGATTGCGAAAGCAGCAGTTAATGCAGCTGTTTGTATTCCCAAGCTCTTGGGTATAGAACTGGCCGAGAAAGTTTCAGAGCAAGAATTGATTGACCGAGGATCCTGTGTTGAGAGACCGGATCCATCGCATCGCCCATGGTGTTACTGGTTAACTTCTTTGCGTTTTAGACTCTTTGCCTGAGACCCTGAAATATGTCCCAACCCTCACTAGATGGCGGTAGTTATGAAATTATCCGCAGACGGCTGGAAGCCCAGGGCGCTGAGCTGAAGCAGAAACTCGCTCGGCTCAATGCACTGCGGCATGAGGTCTTTGGTGGAGTGGGCACTGAGCTACTGACTACCGATCGGGTGGTTACTGAAAACAATTGTATCCCACGCGATATGCTTTCGTTGGGACAAGGTCTCTTTCTTTTTGGCTACAATGTCCACATGGGACTTCGATCTAAGATCGAGGTCGCTGATGTATTTTCCATTTATCGTTATGATTCCAAAGAGCGGACTTTCGAGGCTGCAAAACATAGCTTTTTGGAGCAGCCGGAGTTCCTTGAAGACTTCGCTTATCTGTATCGCTACTACAAAAAGACGTCCTTCGTAAAATTCCTTTTGATCGGCCCCCATCTCTATATGGCTTTTCGGGTCTCAGAGGATGTCGCCGATGTGAAGGTGTTTAAATGGCTCATATCCGGTGAGGGGCAGCTTAGTTATCGAGGCAATCGCTCAGAACACGAATATCAGCTTCCTGAGTCTCACAGTTTTAGCTGGAACCGCGCACACCGCGACATGCAGCGTTCCGGCTCAAATCCTCACGTTTCGATAGAGGATAAAGTATTTGTTGAAACGATCGGAGGCGACCTGACCATCAAGATCGAAGATAACACGGATGACGGAGTTGGGATCTTTTCTGAGCCAGTGGACAATGCGGACCAAACCCTCGATGATGCCGACATACATTACGCTATAGCCGGAGACTTGGTCCTTATTAAAATCCGACCTTACCAGGAACAAATAACCCGAGGCTTCATCTACAACCACAAGGTCAAAGAGGTCTACCGCATAGACTCTATCGAGAGTTCCTGTGTGCTGCTACCCGAGGATCATGGAGTGATCTTTGCCGATGGCTACTACTTGGATTCTGGGACTTTCAAGAAATTTGAGCTCAACCTAAGCAAGATGCTCCTAGAGCGCGTTGTTGCTTCAGCAAATGGTGAAGACCATCTTTACGTTTTCTATAATCGCCTCGACGGTATTTACTCTCTCCTCCCCTACAACGTCATCACGCAGAGCGTTGAAAATCCAATACAGTGTCATGGCTTCTCGCTCTTCAACAGCGGCGAGCTCATATATTTCAAATCGCAGGGTCAGCCGAGTAGGCACCACAGTCTACAGGTTTGGCAAACGCCATTTGTTCAAGATGCGGATGTGCTCCACAGTGGCTCAGACCATTTTCTCGCCAAGGTCGGAAACCCTGAGGTTGTTCGTGCGCTGTCTTCCTGTCAGGAAGTTCTAACACTAATCAGCAAAGGCGAATCGTACGAACGTCTCTATGCTGACATCGTCCGTCAAACTCGAGACGCAATTGATAGCTACTTCTGGATTGATTCCGAAGACGTCGGCGATCTCAAGGCTACCCTTCAAGAAATCAATGGAACCGCGGTCGCCGTGATTGATGAATTCGAAAAAGTAGTCCGCATACGTAAGGCCACAGAAAAGAATACCCGCGAGGTCTTTGAGAGCGTTCGTAAACAGCTTTCTGAGATTGCCAGCGGGAGGCCTTCTGATGTCGAGAGCTACGTCGAACGTCTTGCGAGCTTGCGGCGACTTCGTGGTGAGGTAACTGCGCTACGCCGAGGCATCCCCTATTGAGGAACGCGAGGCGCATATCGCTGAAGCCTACGATCGAACCACTCAGCAAACGGTAGAATTTCTTCTCCGACCCGACGCTCTAGACCCTTACAAACAAAAAATATCCGGCCTCAGTAGCCATGTAGAGCAAACCAAGACCGCCGCTGAAACACGGGCCCTTGCGGCACAAGTCGACGCGGCTGGAGAAGCCTTGGAAATGTTGATCGATATTGTGAGTAATCTCAAAATCGAAGACGCGACACAAACCACCGAGGTCATCGACCGTATTTCGTCTGTTTTCGCTCATCTTAATCAGGTCAAAGCTGCCACAAAACGTCGAATTCAAGATCAGGCAAAGACTGAAGGGGAAGCACAATTTGGGGCTCAGATGAAGCTACTCAGCCAAGCTACCGTCAACTACCTCGATGTCTCCGATTCGCCGGAACGCTGCGACGAGTATTTGAACAAGCTCATGGTTCAGCTTGAAGAACTGGAAGGCAAATACGCTGATTTCGATGCGTTTCAGGATGAGATACTTCGCAAGCGCGAGGAAATCTATGCTGCTTTCGAGGCGCGTAAATCCACGCTAAGGGAAGACCATGGTCGCAAAGTGGCAAAGTTAGTCAAAACGGGCGAACGCGTCATCGCGAGTGTGTCCAACCGACTCAAGTCATTCAACGATGCCACGGATCTCAATGCATTTTTTGCTGCTGATCTGATGGTGGAGAAGCTTCATTCCACTATTGGCGAACTTAGGGATTTGGGCGAAACCCAGCATAGCGATGGCCTCAATGCTCAGTTGAAGACCTTACACAGTGACAGTCTACGTCAGCTTAAGGACCAGCAGGAGCTCTACGCAGAAGGTGAAGGGACCCTACGCCTGGGTCGACACCTGTTTTCGACCTCTAGCGGTGACCTGCGTCTCACGATAGTCCACCGGGATAATGGCCTTGCCTATCACCTCTCGGGCACGCGCTACTTCGAACCCATCATCGATCAAACCATTTCAGACTCTCGCGAGGTTTGGGAGATGGAAACGCCTTCGGAAAACAAGACGATCTATCGAGCCGAATTTCTCGCCTGGCAATTTCTTCGAGACGCACAGAATAAGGGCGTATTAGATGACTACATCGGGCAAACTGCTGAGGAACAGCTTGAAGCGATTCAAGCCTTCATGGCGCCTCGTTACCGGGAAAACTACATAAAAGGTGTCCACGATCATGATGCCCTGATAATCCTCGCAGCACTTGCGCCCATGGTTCACGAAGCCAAGCTGCTACGCTTTCCTCCAGAAATTCGAGCCTGTAGTCTCGTCTTTTGGCAAGAGGTATTTGCCGACGAAGCGGGCGATCTACTGCACCTCAAGATCGAGTCTCTCGCAGCGCTCGCTCAACTCTATCCTGATGCGAGCAACCGCGTAGAGTATACAGAACACCTGTCTCGCCGCATTGTCGAATTTTGCGACCACGCCCCCTTTTCGACGGAAACCGCCGATGATGCGGCAGCCTATCTCTTTGCAGAAATGACGGACGCCCACGGATTCTCTGTGAGCAAAGAGGCATGGGAATTAATTCAATCCTTTGAGCAAGACATTCTAGGCAAGCGCTTCAAAGTGCGTTTCGAAGAACTGCGAGCTCAGAGTCACTCCAGCAAAGTCTCAGAGTACCAAATAATTGCCGATTGGATTCACGCCTTTGCTCTAGCGAACGAGGATTGGCAACACCACCTAGACTACGTGAGTGAAGCAGCGGCCCACTTACTTTCTGGACGCTTTCGTGAAGTAAAGCCAAGTCAGGTCTCTTTGCGTGCGGAATTGTCAGGTTTCCGCGGTAATCACCCCGCCATCCCCGATGGCAAAACAACGCTCGACATCAACGATTTTGTCCAGCGGCTTACCTATTTTGAGCGTATCACGCTGCCCGCTCACCAAGCATTTGAATTACGTAAACAAGCCTTGCTGGATCAGCGTACCCGTGAGCTAAAGCTCGATTCTTTCACCCCACGTATCCTCACCTCCTTTGTGCGCAACCAGCTTCTGGATCAGGTGTATTTACCCATCATTGGTGACAACCTCGCTAAACAGATTGGAGTCGTCGGTGAAAATACACGCACCGACCGTATGGGGCTGCTACTCCTCGTTTCGCCTCCTGGTTACGGTAAGACCACCCTCATGGAATATGTGGCAAACCGCCTCGGGATAACTTTCGTCAAGATAAACGGCCCTGCCCTAGGGCATGAAGTGGCGTCACTTGATCCATCTGAGGCTCCTAATGCAAGCGCAAGAGAGGAAGTTGAGCGACTCAACCTAGCTTTCGAGATGGGCGACAATGCCATGATCTATCTCGACGATATTCAGCATTGTCATACCGAGCTCCTCCAAAAATTCATCTCACTTTGCGATGGTCAGCGTAAAATCGAGGGTGTGTTCCAAGGCGAGCCCAGGACCTACGACCTCCGTGGGCGCAAAATCGCGGTCGTCATGGCGGGCAATCCGTATACTGAAAGCGGGGCAAAGTTTCAAATTCCAGACATGTTGGCCAATCGGGCAGACACTTACAACCTAGGTGACATCGTAGGCGGAAGCCTTGCAGCTTTTAAGAACTCTTATATCGAGAATGCGATGACTTCTAATAGTGTGCTTGCTCAGGTCGCCGCACGCCATCACGCGGATATCTTGAGCATGATGGAAGGGATCGAAACGGAAAGTATGCAGGACAGAGAATATGTGGGTGATTACAGCGCGGAGGAACTCAGTGAAATCATCTCGGTTCTCCGCAAGCTGATGAGAATTCGTGAGACGATTTTGAGAGTAAATCAGCAGTATATCCTTTCAGCCGCACAGGAGGAAGCCTACCGAACCGAACCCGCATTCAAGTTACAAGGCTCATATCGCAACATGAACCGCCTGGCGGAGAAAGTAGTTGCATTGATGACCGACGAAGAAGTGGAGCAATTGATTCGCGATCACTATTTGAATGAATCTCAAACACTCACAGATGGAGCTGAGGCCAATCTATTGAAACTTTATGAAATTGAAGGCTGGATGGGCGAAGATGAGGCGCAGCGATGGTTAGAAATCAAACAGACTTTTAATCGAAATAAGCTTCTTGGTGGCGGCGGTGAAGAGGACCCCATCAGCAGAATTTTGGGCCCACTGCTCACTTTCTCTGGCAGTGTCGAAAGTATCGCAGCCACCCTTAAAGATGCCACCTCTGGAGACCGCAGGGAGATACAAGGCGTTATCAACGTCTTATCAGAAATCCGCGAACAAATGACGGTGTCCCCTGCGGCACAGCAGGTTATCGAGCCTCGCCCTATTCAGCAGCTCAGTCTACCTACAGGGACCATCGAGAGGCTGGACGAGATTCTCAAGGCGTTTAATAAGATGCTGAGCCATACTCAGATCGAAGAGTAGGTGTTTTTCGCATGCTCACTATGTGCTATGAGGCTTCAGTCTTTTTTATCTGGGATACCCGCACCTTCGTGCCATCGCGGAGGCACTAGGGTATCCAGTGCATAGGCGCTTACACTGGATGATTCGTATTTTATGATGTCCTCGAGTTTTCTCAAACACTCGAATGCTAAGACATCTTTTGACTGCAAGGCTCCTGGGAGGTGTCTCTCTTTCCCTTCATCTCTAGCATGAAGTAATACAAAAGGCGTCCCAGCTAGTTTTGTTTTTTGTAGTTCATACCACAGCCATGGTGAGAAGCCGATAATCGCGTCGGGCTTATAGCTTTCAAGCCATATAAGGTATGGCTCGCGTGATTTGTTCATAGCATAGAGGGGAGGTATGGAAACAGCAGCCTCTCCATACTTTTGACGTAGCGCGATCATCGCCATTTCTCGTTGTAGGTCATCCTTTATCACTGGATGATGACGCATCGAAGCTAGCCCGATGCGTCGATACCCCTTCTCCCAAAGTTTATGCCAACACATAAAGACTCCTGCTTGTTGGTTATGACAGATGGAGTGAAATCCTGTGAATACCTGCGTTTGGAAGCTGATAGCCGGCAATTTTCCAAATTCCACTATCGCCTGATAAATTTCGCGCTTACAGTGGCCAGCGATAATTCCAGAGCAACCGCGATGGTAGATCGTCTGAATCAACCTTGAAGGATGTTTAAACAGATCTGGATCTGCTTTCTCTACTTCAAACCCCATTCTCTCTTTATGTTTATCGAAGTATTTGGAGAGATCGGGTGTCGCTCTAAACACCCCGGGTTCGTTTGCCTGAGGACTTTCTCGGAGATAGTAGATGAGCGTTCGCTTCGTTTTGCTAATCTGCCTTTGTTTGGACAAGGTAGAATAAGTTAGATCTCTTTCAAATCCCAGCTCGCGTGCCGCATCCTCGACGCGTGTGCGAGTCTCATCAGAGACCCGAGACAAACCTGAAAGAGCGCGGTGCACCGTCGACTTACTTATCCCCAAATGGGCAGCAATGTCTCTGATGTTGGGTTTTCGACTAGCTTTCACGTTTATACAATCGGAGCTAAATTTTGGGCTTAAAGGAAACACTGCGGGACTGTCCCGCAGCAGCGTTATTGTGTCCTTACCTGGTGAAAAGCTATCGTGCTGAAAAAATGAAAACCCCTCTCATTATGGCATCAAAAAAATTACAGATATATTCTCATTTCAGACTATCGTTATTTATCGGGTTAATTGCCTCGTTAACCTCTCAGGCCCAAATCCTCTCTGACGGCGATGGCACGTTTCAAGACGGTACTACCTGGCAAGGAGGAGTCGCTCCTACCAGCACCGATTCTTGGACGATTCAGTCGGGAAACGCAGTCACCGCCTCTGGTAATTTAGCTATCCAATCCCCGGCAGTGGGTCAAGTCGACGGATCGCTCGACATGGACGGTAACAACATTACCCTCAGTGGTGGTGGAACCTTAAATTTAAACGGAAATTTGACGCTACATAGGCTTCTGAATTCGAGCAGCGGATCAGATGAAGGTGGCATCGTGAATGTAAACTCTGGGACACTGACCTTTACTAGTCGAATTTATCTCACACAGAGCGATTTCGATAATACGCTTATCACTCAGTTCAATTTAAACGGAGGCTCCGTAAGTGGGTCGGGTGAAAACTTCAGACTTTATGGAGCAGATTCAGACGACACGGCTCAACTATCTGTCACCGGTTCAGCGGGTAGTTTTATAGTCGGAAACACAGATCTTTTCAATTCAGCCACGGGTTTCGAAAATTCTGCCACTGACCTGAACTTCACCTTCGGAAGCTCAGGCGGATCAGGAGCACTCACTGTATTGAATACTGGCAATCTCACATTGGGTGGAAACGAAGTGACCATCGACTTCAGTTCAATAGATCGCGGCTCCCACTCCGGGTCACTGAGTACTACACTGATCGACTACGGGAATAACCTGACAGGGAGCTTAGGAACATTGAATAGCGTCGGCTTGGCTGCTGGAGAGTCAGCTTCTCTTTTCCATGATGCAATAGACGGTTCATTCCGCGTCGATTACACCTTGGTCGCGATTCCAGAGCCTTCAACCTATGGCCTAATGGCCGATTTACTGGGCCTTTATATTGTTTGGGGTCGCCGGCGCAGATAGAGACTTCTAATCATATATTTTCCCAAAACCCACCACAGATGCGTCTGTGGTGGGTTTTTTGTTGATAGGTGATGTCACCTGGAAGGCGGATTTTGCACAAGTCTAAAAGCTCGATCGCTGTCGGTTTGATTAGATTGCGAAAGAATACGAGATTTCTTTCTCAAATGATTCAGGCTGAGCGATCGCCGGGCGAATTAATGGAGGGTCCCGTTCGAAACCTTTGGGGCTACTCGATAAAGAATAACTGCCAAAATCTTGCCACACCATGCTCAAGAATCTATCCATCCGATTCAAGTTCTTCACAGCCTTTGGCCTTGCCTTAGTGCTGTTTGCGATTCTCAGCGCCGTCAGTGTAAATAGCACTGAAAAGCTCCTCGACTCTTTGGGTTGGGTCACGCACACATCTAACGTTATTGCCGAAGCGAGTCAGATTGAGTCTGCAGCGGTGGATATGGAGACGGGTGCTCGTGGCTACCTCCTCGCAGGAAAAGATGAATTCCTTGAACCGTACAGAAACGGAGAGGCAGAATTCACAGACAAAATTGCACAGCTCAAAAAGACTGTCAGCGACAGTCCGACTCAAGTAAAACTACTTGAGGAGATCAGCGCCAAAATCGCGGAATGGAACGTAAATGCAATTCAGCCGGCCATCGATCTTCGCACCGAAATCGGCGACGCAAAGACCATGAACGACATGGCTAAGCTGGTGGGCGAAGCGCGCGGAAAAACATATTTCGACAAATTCCGAAGCCAGATCACTCGATTCATTAAGGGGGAAAAGGAGCTAATCGTTGAGCGGCTTAACGAGTCCGATACAGCCTTCGCCAGACTCAACACTGCCTTTGAGACAGTGAGGGACTCGAAAAGCTGGATTATCCATACCTATCAAGTCGTCGGAGAGGCGGAGTCGCTCTTGTCCGAGGCGATGAATATGGAGACGGGCTTGCGGGGATTTTTGCTAGCAGGCAATGACGAATTTCTTGAGCCTTACGAATTGGGAAAATCAGCTTTCTTCAGTAAACTCAGTGCATTGCAAAAGAAAGTTAGCGATAACTCCGTCCAGGTGGAGTTGTTGGCTGAGATAGGCAGTACTTTCAGCGACTGGAATAAAAATGTCACCGAACCGGCGATCATGATGCGCCGTCAAGTAGGCAATGGTGTGGTTATGGAAGATATTGCAGCATCATTCGAGGACGCACATAGCAAAACATATTTTGACCGTTTCAAAGGTCAGATTACTGCTTTTGTCGGTCGTGAAAGAGAATTGCTGGCACAGCGCGAATCGGAGGGCAAGGCAGCCCTAGCGCTCAAAAGCGCCGAGATGAAACGCATCAAAGAAGCGAGTGACTGGGTGAACTATACTCATGATGTAATCGCGACAGCCAAAGAGATCTTGACCTCGGCAGTGGATATGGAGACAGGAATGCGCGGATATCTTCTAGCAGGTAAAGAAGAATTTTTGACACCCTATCATTCAGGGAGAGAAAACTTCGAACGCCTCACCGCTAGCCTGCAGGAGGCTGTAAGCGAGATCCCTTATCAAGTTCAGATTCTCGAAGATATGAAGGATACGATCAACGCCTGGATATCTGATGTAACGGAACCGACCATTGCTCTAAGGCGCGAAATTGGGGACGCGAAAACTATGGATGACATGGCGGATCTGATCAGCGAGGCACGTGGAAAGGTATATTTTGATGCGTTCAGAAAGATGATTACAGAATTCAAAGATCGGGAAGCTGTGTTAATGGCAGAGCGCGAAGAGGTCGCCGATTCTACAGCATCTATGACTCAGGCGATCATTCTATTCGGTTCCATCGCCATCATCGTTTTCACGATTGTTTTTGCGGTATTAATCGTAAATGCGATCCTGCGACCGATCACCTCAACTTCAAATATGCTCAGAGATATCAGTGCCGGTGAAGGGGATCTATCTGTTCGCTTAGAAGTTACGAACCGCGACGAACTCGGACGCATGGCAGAATATTTCAATCAGTTCGTCTCGAAACTAAATAATATCATTCGACAGGTTGCTGATAATACCAACGAGCTGGCTCAAACAAGTTCTAGCCTGGCTCAAAATGCGGCATCCCTGACTCAATCAGCTGACAGCGTAAACGAAGACTCTTCGAATACAAAACAATCTGTGGATGTGCTCAAAGGCAACCTGACTCGAATTTCTGAAGGTGCAGAGAAAGTAACTTCTGGAGTCAGTAGCGTCGCTGCGGCTATGGAACAGATGTCAGCTACGGTAACGAACGTCGCTGAGAATTGCATGAATAGTTCCAAGGTGTCCGCGGATGCAAAAAGGAACGTAGATAGTGCGCTCGAAACCACGACCGACCTACAATCTTCAGCCTCCGAGATTAGCAGCTTTATTGAGACGATTAACAGTATCGCTGACCAAACAAACCTGCTTGCCCTCAATGCAACGATCGAAGCAGCCAGTGCGGGTGATGCCGGTAAAGGCTTCGCCGTCGTAGCCAGCGAAGTAAAAGAGCTCGCTCAACAAACATCAAAGGCAACCGACCAAATCAGCCAGCTCGTCGCCGAAATGTTGCGGAAAACCAACGCTGCGGCCGAGGCTAATTCCAGTGTGTCTGGCTTGATCAATCAATTGGATGCCAATGTCCAGGATATCGCGGCAGCGATCGAGCAACAGTCGATCGCTAGTAATGAAATTTCACATAATGTTTCCCAGGCGTCTCAAGAAGTCACCGAGATCTCTGAAAACATCAACCAGGCTACAGACAGTTCGGTCGACGTGTTTCAGAGTGTGTCGAATATGAACGAGTCATCCGAACTGTCTCGAGAACATGCCCTTCAAACGAACGCTCAGAGTGAAGAGCTCAGCACAATGGCCGATACCTTGAGCGGCTTGGTAGGACAATTCAAAACCTCGAAAGACTAGAGCCAAAGTCAATTTGCTACCCAGCTATTTAACGCGGGACATAAAGGCCTCGAAGTATACTTCGAGGTCTTTGATATTACTGGGCTCGATCTCCTTTGCATCAATTTCGAAACGCTCGGCAAGGTCCTCGATTTCCACCTCATCGACAGCCCTCCAGGCACATAAAGCAGTTCCAAAAAGGGTGGCCTGCTCCAGGTTTGATATCTGGAAGCTCATCTTTGGGCAAAGCTGAGCGAGTGCCTGGCAATACAAAGTATTCTTAGTGAATCCACCCTCGATGAACACGGTAGTGCCCTCGCCTGCTCCTAAGAAACTCAACGCCTCGACGGTTTGAAAAGCCAGCGACAGGTTGAGCGCGGCAAAATAGTGCTGACCCAGCCCTGCCAGCTCGCCAGGACACAATTCATCCAGAGGTGTGAAGCTGCCCGCCTGTTCGACTCCGGGATTACAGTCCGGGAATATTTTCGCGGTAGGCACTACGCCAGGTAATACGAATAGATTACTGGCTGAGCACAGGACCTCTGCGTCAAGAGTAGTCGAATTGTCGATTTCCGGCCCAAAAGCTTTGAAGGTCGTATATTCCATTCCCCCACTCAGCAGTGCTGTCTTTACGGGGCGACAAGCGACATCCATGTTAAAGAAAGTCATCGTGCGCAGTTCGGCTGCGGTCAGTTCGGGTTGTTGACCCGGTGCCATCAGCACACACCAGCTTCCAGTTGAGTTCAGAATGTAATTATCGAAGGGCTTAGCTAGATACGGAACCAGAGAAGCATTTGAATCATGCACGCCGAGTGTCACACTACAGGAAGGATCGAGACCACATGCCTCTACCCAATCATCAGTGACTGTGCCGAGTATCTCCCAAGGGCTACGACGTTCACCAGGAAACTTCGCCGGCACATCTAGATCTGTTGCCACGCGGCTCCAGTCATCTTGTTTAAAATCCCAAAGGTGGGTGTGGTTACCCACCATGGTCGGCTCCCAAGATTGCTCTCCAGTCAGGAGATATCCGAGATACTGGGGAAACATGAGAATGCTCTCTGTTGCCGCCCATACGTCGGGCTTGGCTTGCTGGATATAGTAGAGCTGCGCCGCCGCATTGATCAGGCCAAGCGGGGGTGAAAAAGTCTCCGCTTGAAGCTCTTTGGCATCACCGTATTCCGCGTAAAACTTAGAATCAAAATCGCCTACCGGATCACTCGTATAAGACATGACAGGCTTCACCAATTTGCCAGCCGCGTCGATTAATGCGAACGTCGCCCCGTGGGTGGTGATGCTGATATTTAGAATATCGTAGTCGGCCGCGAGCTCGCTCAGCGAGTTTTTGAGCCACCCGACCATAGCATCGATCTGTTCGTATGCGATGCCGGAGCCGTCGGGGGCTGGCTGCGAATCAAGCTGAATCGAGCGACTCGTGATCTGCTTTAAATCGCGGTCATAGAGAGCAATTTTTTTATTAGTCTTCCCGATATCTAGTATGGCAACGACGGCATTCATAACAAATCGGTGAAGAGCTATTTAGCAAAAGCTTTCAGAAAACTGGATTTGTCTGAATCTTTGAAGAAAGCCGAGCCCGCTACAAATGTATCTACACCCGCATCACGGCAGAGCAGGCCAGTTTTTCGGTCTACACCGCCGTCTACCTCCAGCCTAAAGTTGAGACCGCGTTCCTGCCTCCAACTTGAAATCTGTTCCATCTTTTCTATTTGGGCGTGTTGAAAAGACTGTCCTCCGAAACCTGGTTGAACCGTCATCACCAGAACTAAGTCGACTTGATCAATCAACGACTCGATCGCCGAAGCATCGGTGCCAGGATTGAGGACGATTCCATTTTGACAACCGAGGTCACGGATGCGCTGCAGCGTCTCTTCTACATTATAGTCGGGTTCGATATGAATCGAAATGAGGTCTGCTCCGTTTTTGGCAAAGGCTTCGATATACAGGTCCGGACGAGAGAGCATGAGATGCGTGTCGAAAAACAACTTTATGCCACCATTCCTCAGGTCGCCCAACATCTGTGGGCCGAAAGTGAGGTTCGGCACAAAATGGCCATCCATAATATCTAGATGAATCCAATCCGCTTCTGCTCCTGCGACAACTTCAGCGCTCTCGAGTAGGTGAGCATGGTTCCCAGCCAATATCGAAGGCGCGACAATCAAATCATGAGACATCCCCTATCTTTTTCCGACAGTCGTTCAGTTCACAACCTATTTGTGTGGCGGCTTGATTTTATAAAGTAAGGCCTCTCTTAATTGAGCGCGGTTGAATGAATCAGAGGGTGCAATTGAAGTAACGGGGAGATCTAATTCTTGCTCCAGTATTCATCCCATTGCTCATTGGCTCTTAGCGTTC
>JABSRG010000079.1 GCA_013215165.1 Opitutales bacterium
TAGACACGATCAACCGCTACAGCCGATCAATACTCACCCCTGATCTCCGCCATCAGGCCTTATGGGATGGCTGTGTATTTTAAGCTAAATTAGATCGATTTTAACGCAGCCTTCACTAGGTCCAGATCATCGCAGGCATTAGCGAAAAGTTTTTCGATAGGTGGGTCTATACCCTTGGAGCAGCCTCCAGTAAATTTAACACACCAATCACCTTGATAACCCAGTTGAACTAGTTGGTGAATTCGCTCTACAACGAGGTTTTTTTCATCTCTCAGACAGGACCTCATACCGTCTTTTGCATCTGCGAGAATTAACTGAAGGTGAACGTAGGTGATGCGATCTTTTCCCAAATCGAATAGTGGTTCAGGGTCGAGATACTCACTACCCAGGTTACCCGGTAATTGTAGAATGACTTCCGGTGGTTGTTCCCAGTTTGAAGTATCCTCAATAAATGGGGCGATCTCCTCGAAAACAGTACGCCCGTGACATTCGCAGAGAGACCGAAAAGGCGGTGGATATTTATGAACCCACGCCTCACCAACCCGGAGACAATCATCTCGTAAATCCATATTTGTAAATGCGCCATTCCACTTCATCCCTATGCAACCGAGTTCCTCAATCACAGCATCTAGAGCCTTCCGTTGCGTTTCATGATGGGGCAGGCAGGTGTCATAGTGATTCAGAATAATAGGATGATCCCACTGTGCCAAACGCTGCCTTTCCTCTGGACTGGCCAGTAGTGCGTGGTTTTCCCATAACTCGATACCGTCAAATCCAGCTTCTAAGATCTTATCGAGCCAATCTGAAACCAGGAAACTCGGGTTCCCACGAGGCCAGCGATTGTGTTCTAACAAGCCAGTATTTAGAAAAAATTGTGTCATTTCAAATTCTTTGGTTTAGGATTCACTACTGCCTCGATATCGTCTGGATGGTAGTTGTATTGTTCCTGAATCTCATTGATAATTGCATTATCATAGGCTTCGGTATCCAGATCGCATAAGCTTATTGTTGCGCCTCCATTTTCAATACTGATGAGTGAAGCGATCTGCATTTCAACAGTTGCCAACGAAAGTTCAGCGCCCATCTGAGGTTCGCTATTATTCTGAACTGCAGAAGCAAAATCATATAAGTGGGCGATTACTGCAGCGGTATACCAGTATTGGCAATGAGCCCAACCCGTTTTCGTACGCGTTGGATGTTGGTTTTTTACGCTTAGAACACCCCGCGGCAATAGGCATTGACTGCTCTCCCAATTTCCGCGTCTCAAAATCTTTTCGACGGGTAAGCCGTCAAACCTTTGTCCTTCGTGTATCAGGCCATAAATAGCCATATTTCCATCAAAATCTCTGCTTGGAGCCGGTGCATGACGCAAGGTTCCATGGGTTCCATGCCATTCCTCGTAACCGGGTCGACCTGTTCTCCCTCTTGAGCCATTAATGCCAGCTCGTTGGTCAACAATCATGAGTCCATCATCCCAATAAAATTCTCTACTCATGAATATATCCGAGTCACCCCGACCTTGGCCATCTGGGGCAGAGTGCTGGATTGCGCGCACCGTATCAGGTGCTCGCCTTGCCCATGAAACCCAACGTGCACAGTTGTGATAATTCGCATTTGAGCCATAGCTGAATATTCTACCTATTTGACCGATATCACCCCGTTTCCGCAGTGCTTGGGCGAACCTATCGGCAGGCATGTAGGGAAACATCTCTGCAACATTTGATACGAGGGCATTCTTCTTTGCCAATTCACAAAGTTTCTTAGCCTGATCTATCGTGCTGCACCACTGAGTTTCAGTGTGACAGTGAATCCCATGCTCAAGTAAATATGCAGTGAGACCGAAATGAGTCGGAATCGGAGTGCAGATTAGCGCTGCATCAAAGTCTTTTATTTTTAAGAGTTCTGGTAGGTCATCCGAACCAAGACAGCCGATCTCATCTGCTCTAGATTTGGCTGTCTGCAATATCGGATCATAAACCGCAATAGGAATCATCCATTCGCTAATATCATTTAGTATAGGTTGATAAATGGTTTGGAAACGACGCCCTCCTCCAACTATCAATAATCGTAGTGGAGATGACTTGTCTGTAGAATTGATACTCAATTACCTCCTTTGGATGAGGTGATCCTATTATGGTTGAGAAGATTCATTAAGCCCCAACCAACTAGGATGGATTTCAGGTGGTAGTGGTGCAGTAATCAATGTGCTTGATTCATTTACCCACCTGGGGCCTGGACGAGGAAAACTCCAACGAGCGCCATACTCTAAAGCACCTAGATCGGAAGACTCTCCTATACTATTATGACCATATTTAGTATCATTCCCCGCACTTCCTGCATCAATTGATGGAGACTGAGATGTTAGATGAAAATCCACCTGATTATTTAATGGTTTTGGAGTCTCCGAGAAACTCTTAAAAGGTAATACTTCCGGCTCGGCGGGAAATTCCGGACTACTCACAAATCCCGGCTCTATATCTCTGATTGTATGCTCAAGATGATCTAACCTGTTTATATGGCCTTTATATAAATTGTTAGGACTTAAGGTCATCCCTTTATAAGCCCATTTATTCGCCTGCCAAACGCGGAAGATATTATTATCAATTAGTATATTCTCAAAAGTATGATCCTCTCCTGTCCACACAAAAGCTTTATTCGGATTGAGCATAGTGTTATGAACAATAGTGACGCCGCTGGTAGGTATATTTAGACTTTTCCATGACGGTATCATATACCATTTAAGCAGACCACAGTCCCTTAATCCCATTGTGCTCTGATATACAATATTGTGATCAATTAATAATCGGCCATCAAGAACAGGAGAAATTGCTAATGGCATGACTGCATCCATTAAAAAGTTATTATGAACTCTCATATTAAGTGTAGGTTTGGAATCAAATTCGATACACTCATCTGCTGCATTTCTCAGGACATTAAAGGCGATCTCTGACATATCCTTTGGATCGGTGCTCTTGCTAGGTCTTGGACGAATTAGATCAAGACCCTCGTATGCATGATTGTTAATGATACGGTGACGTAGTCCATAATGTTCAATGAATACAGCAGCTATTGTAGCTCCCGATGCAGCTTCCCAACCACCGTGATTAGTTTCAGCCCAGCGAGCCCATTGGAATCTCGGAAAAAGATGCCAATCGCAATGTTCCACAACCAGATCATCCGCTCCTCGAACATAAATGCCTTTTAGCGTACCAGTAAAACTAAGATCACTCAACTGAAGATTATCCGCATTGCTTGTTACCCAAATACCAAACTCTGGGGCAAAATCCATTTTCAACCCATGAATTCTCCAATGAGGAGCATCGATTTGAATGAGACATCCATCACGGCGCTCGAACATTTTCTTGTCATAGTCGCTCATCCACGAACTATCTGCAGCCTTGTGATATTCAACTAAAGCATTTGAACGAGGATTTTTTTTGTATGGTTTATTAATGCGAACATGCTTTGGTTCATCATTTCCAAATAGTTTTACATAAAGCTTTCCACACGCATGGCGAAAACCTTCTGGTGGAACTTGATCTTGATATTTGCCTCTTCTTATAGGCAATCGCCCAACCTGAAGATCCTTAATGCCATTAAATGGCTGTAGCACCCGACCGTTCACCTCAACATAAGCAGGAGCATATTCAAGATCGCATTGCCAAAGATCGTCGGAATGAGTCCATTGCTTTTGCAGGGTGACTGCGTTTGATAGAGTTGCACTACCTGCAGGCTCGGCAATCAAGCTTATTGGGGTTTCATTAGTTCCTGGCTGTGTGATTCTTAAGCGCCCTGGATATGTACCAGGGCTAAGTGATATGACGTCACCAGGTTTTGCAGAGTCCAAAATGGATTGCAAATCATCACTTGGATTTACCCTGATTCGATTACCAGAGAAGACAGGCATGGAACGCAACTCTGGTCCCGTCCATGTTCGATCTGTTGCATCTGGCAAAAACGTAAGATTCTCACTCCCAAATGTTTTTTGCGATAAACACGAAAAAGCGATTCCGCACATACAAAAAATAAGCAAATATCCAAAATGGGCTACTTGTTTTATCCTTCTTCGAACAAGATGATGTTTCAGAGATATACAGACTTTTTTATTCAACTGTCTATTAGGTAGAAATGACATGGTTAGAGCAATGGGGTTAGGGTATGACATGGTTAGAGCAATGGTGTTAGGGTATTTACTTAAAATATTGATCAATATCTATCCGGATTCTCTTTCATAGAGGGAATATGACATACTTAGGCTTGGCACTTCTCCTATGTCACCCAATAGTCCAGTAACGATAGCATAAATAGTACGCGCTAATTGAACCGGATTCACATAAAGAGCGGTTAAACTGGGTAGGCACCCCAACCAAATAGGGCCATCATCGAACGCGATTACATCTAGGTCTTTGGATATCTCTCGTCCAGCCCTAGCCGCAGCGCGATAAAAGGCCGGTGCTAATGAGCTGCTCTGCAATATGCAGGCGTCTGTATTTGGTGTGGATTCTAAAAACTGAGAAATATCATCCTCACGGTCGGAATTCGATGATAACGAAACGATACTTGACGAGATCCATTCATTAGACTCCATACCAGTCCGAAAGCCATTCATCCGACTCTCATATGAATAGTGATCAGTTTCCGGCAATTGTAGATAGGCGATATTTTTTCGATTATTATTTTTTAATCGCTCGACTGCTAACGATACTCCACCCTCTTCATCAAAAGTTATGCAACCGGTAGCATACCTCTGGTTTGTATTTACTTGGACCAACGCGAGCTCGATCTTGTCGATATACGCCTGGATCTCTGCGGGTAGCGACTCGAAAACCAGAACCGCATCAACAGCGTCTTCTGTCGTCATTTTGGGGCGCTTACCATCCTCTAATAATTCTATTTCTATAACCTTATCATAAAGGCTCGAGAGTTTGATAAGGAACTCTAAGACCCGACCCGGAATGGCATTCATGGAGGGCACAAGAACACCAATCACTCCATTTCCCTTGCCTCGCATAGATAAGGCGGCACGATTCAGGCGATATCCTAAAGTTTCAACTGCTTTCAAAACTGACTGTCGCGTAGCTTCACTGAATCCGATATTGCCCATCCTTTTGTTATTTAAGACAGAAGATACGACCATGCGAGAGACACCCGCCTCTTCGGCTACCTCTTTCATCGTTACTGTTCTTTGTCTGTTTTTCATCAGGAGTTGGTAAATGTGTGAAATTCTTGGGGATGTTTATGCTCTATTTTTTCTTGGCTACCTAGTGTCGTCGAAATTTTTAGAATTTGCTCAATCCATTAAATTAACACGGATTAACATACTTCAGCAATGCACCTCTGTCAAGAAAAAAAATAAATTCACGCGGAGCCATCTCCGTATTTTTAACAATAGATTATGCAGATACTCACAGATTTTTTCCAATAAAGCATATCCACAAAATAGAGAATCATCCATGAAATTTTACGGAATAACGCTTATGGATACTTCGCCAATCCGAAGGATACTCATACAATTGAGATCCTCGCTAGAAATAATAATAAAAATTTAATAACAAAATACTTATCTGCGTATTCTTTCTAATCTATGGTTTAGAAAAAACCTATATTCTAATATCGTTTAATTAACCAACGACATTGATATGGCTCGAAATCAATACCATCAGCGTGGTGAAAAGTATCCCCGGTTATGAGGTCTATGTATTTATAAGACTCTGCTAAATAATATTTTGTTGCCTCATCCCTCAAGTGATGAATCGCTAAACAATTTTCACCACTCTCCGGCATACGTTCAATAGCGAAAAAAGCTGATCCCCAATCTAATACCTCTTGAGCTGCGTGTGGATGAAATGCATCAACTTCTTTCCTTATTTTCAGAATCGCTTGATATCGCTCAAGCACCTTTTTCCGCAAAGTATCGGACTGCCTAAGCTCTGATTGTAACTCTTCAAAGTTATGCTGTTTACGGTTGATACTGCGAGCCCTTCCACTGAGCTTCACTCCTTCTTCGTCATTGCGCGACCCTATCAGAGATTGCAAATAGATACCTGGCATACCTGCGAATGAGAGCGCTATTATTTGCGAACACATAAAGCGGCTAATCTGCAACTCTATTGGTTCAGCTCCAGAAGAATCGGTAGCGATGGGTTTATTTAATGCGTCAAAATAAGTAATGTTCAATTCATAAGGACTGACACTACCATCAGAATTTCGCTTTCCGGTGATATCTCCACCGTGATCTTTTGCACGTTGAATTAACACCGTTCGCTTTTCCTCAGACAAAAGGTCTTCAGTGGCTCGCATACCAATTCCGTCATGTGTCGCGGTTATATTTAGCAGCGCGCACGGTGCAGCAGGTAAGATCAATTCTCCAGCCCAGTCACTAAGTGCGGTCCCATCACCTTCGATTAATGACAATAGAATTAGAGGTGGTAACGCGAAATTATAAACCATCTGGGCTTCATCCCCACCATCTCCAAGATACGAAATATTTTCTGGGTGCGGCACATTACATTCACTTAGCAGTAGTACTTCCGGATAAATTTCATCATAAACATCTCTTATCAATTTAATTATTTCGTGTGTTTTTGGCAGATGAATACATGAGGAACCGATCTCTTTCCAGAGATATGGAATTGCATCTAGACGAACCATAGAAGCCCCTTTTGACGCATAAAACAACATAACATCAAGTATCTCTAGTAAAACTTTGGGATTTTGATAATTTAAATCTACTTGATCTGGACCAAAGGTAGTCCACAGGTGCTTATCTCCTCTGTTTGTTTCAAAAGCATGAAGAAGCGGCAAATTACGCGTGCGGAATACTCCTGATAAGTCGACTTCAGTATCAACACTGAGACAAAAATTTTCGTAAGCCGGATCTCCTTTGCAAAAACCTCTAACATATTCGCTCGAAGCTGAAACATGATTAATGACTCCATCAAAAACCAACTGGAACTTACTTGCTAATTCTTCAATTTGAGTCCACTCACCTAAAGTAGGATTCACTTCGCGAAAATTTGTAACAGCAAAGCCATCATCAGAGGTCCAAGGATAGAATGGCAACAAATGCACATAGTTCAATAAACCTGAAAAATGCTCTCCAAGAAAGCTGTCTAGAGTTGCCAAAGGAGTTTGATTTTCACTTATAATCGAATCGCCATAAGTAAATAGCATGGCATCTCGTTGAGTCAGCTGGTTCTCCCAATTTTTAGGAGGATTTTTCTCGCGATATTTGCCTAAAAGTGTAGTCAACTGCGGCATTATATCATTCGCCACTTCAGGGCCATAGATAAAATCTAAGCGGTCTCTTATACGCTCAAGAGGTAATTTTTTATACTCATTCGCTTTAACGGAATCATTTTTAAATTCCATTGGCTTATTTTTTTCGCGGTTATGGGGTGGTGGGTGGTCCCGAACTTTGGATAGGTTTCTAGTTCAGTTAGACTGTAATTCAGCCAGCTCCGGCAGGAAGTCAAGACTGAACACGTTTATTGGTGAGCTACACCCCACAAGCAACAGCAACTCAGCCTGAAGCTTTTGCGCAACGACCTCCCTACAGCTCAACACCCAGACGATCTGCCGATCCTTTGATGTTTGGCGTTCACTCCCACTCGATATGGGCCATCACGATTTTTCTCTGTTCTTGTGTGCATGCTTCCAAAAGGGCCTCAGATAGACGATAACCATGGCGAAAAAACCCCCAAGATGGTCCATAGCGATACGCTGCGATTCGACGTTCCCCGTCCTAGTCTTTATCTGACAATTTTCTCTTTAAGGAATCTAGATCGTTCTGAATTCGCTCAAGAAGCTTGTCTGTGCTTTGATGATCTTCAATATCGATACGTGGCTGTCCCTCTACAGCGAGTTCCTGCATCGTAGAGACGATGATGCCGATGAACAGATTTAGGATCGTGAACGTTGCGATCACTATAAAAGGCACGAAAAACATCCAAGCCCAGGGAAACACTTCCATGACGGGACGCACTATCCCCATAGACCAGCTCTCTAAGGTCATAATTTGAAACAGAGAATACAAACTACTTCCGAGCGAACCAAACCACTGAGGAAACGCTGCTCCAAACAACTTCGTAGCCAGCACCCCCATGGCATAAAAAAATATAGCCATCACTGCAATGACTCCGGTGAGCCCTGGAATGGAATGCAAGAAGGCCGCGATGACACGCCGCAACTGAGGAATAACTGTCAATAAACGTAGCACCCGAAGAATACGCAGGGAGCGTAATACCGCCAACGGCCCAGCCCCGGGAGTCCAGGAAATCGCTACCACTGCGAAATCGAACCAATTCCAACCACTCCTCCAGAAGGTCATCCGAAATGCCAAAAACTTGATGACGAGCTCCACAGTAAAAATCCAGAGGCAGAGTATATCTAGCGCCTTCAAGAGCGGCCCGACACGTCCCATAATCCCAGCATCTGTCTCTAGTCCCAATACGATGCCGTTCAGAATAATGATTGATATAACAAAGCGTTGCACCCGACGGCTTTCAACCCAATGAGCGAGCCGCAAGCGCCAGGGAGCGACGCCGTGCTTGGTGCCTAAATAGTCTGCGAGATTATCACTCATAGAAGTAGATGAGATCGGACGATTGCGGTTTTCGCCACGATCGCAAGTAACAGATTATCTCAAATCCAACCTTTGGAGGGCTATAAAGCACTCTATCGCCGTGCGGGGTTTTCTCCCCAATCAATACTAAATTGCAAATCGACCGAGGAGCTCCTTTAAGAATTTTCGATTAACCAACGACCCGATCAAGCAACGCTAATCGGCGCAGCAAGCTCTTCTTCCGCATCGGCGCGGAAATGGCAGCCGCGACGCCGTGTATTGAGCGTGGCAGCGTGGATAATGAGCGTCGAGGTCAGGACTGCGTTGCGCAGGTTGAGGAGATGCTCGTCGAGCTGGGAATCGGCATAGAAGGCGTCGACTTCTTCTTTAAGTGAGCGAATGATACTGCGAGCCCGATCCAAGCGGTCTGCCGAACGGATGAGGCCGACGTAGTTCGTCATCGTGCTTTTGATCAACTTGAGGTCTTGCTTGATAAGGGACGTATCCGAAGCCTTCGTGGGGCTGCGCCATGCTTTGATTTGCGGTATACGAAAAGTCATGTTTTGCAGATCCCCCAAGTCGCCAGAGACGGTCAGCTCTGCACCGGTTAGGCATTCGAGTAAGGCGGTGCTCGCCAAGCGATTCGCGCCGTGAAGACCAGTGCATGCGCATTCGCCGATGGCATTCAAATTACGGATCGTCGTGCGGCCATTGAGGTCGGTATAAATCCCGCCACACAAATAATGAGCCGCTGGCGCCACTGGAGCTGGTTGAGATGTGATATCGACACCATATTCTAAGCATTTGCTGTAAACGAATGGAAAGCGCTCTTTAACTTGCTCGGCTCCAAGGTGCCTTAGATCGAGGTAGACCGCACTATCGCCATGAGTCATCATCTGCTCATAGATGGCACGGGCCACGAAATCCCGAGGAGCCAACTCTTTAAGCGGATGTTTTCCCTCCATAAAACGCTCGCCGGCTTCGTTGATCAACCAGGCGCCTTCGCCACGAATGGCTTCAGTGAGTAGGAAGGTCGGAGATCCCTTTTTTGAAAAAGCCGTAGGATGAAACTGGATATACTCCATGTCCATCAGCCGCGCCCCAACGCGGTAGGCCATTGCTGGGCCGTGCCCATAAATACCCTTCTGGTTTGTAGTATGATTGAACAACTGCCCCACTCCACCCGTAGCGAGCACGGTCTTTTTGGCGCGAATCGCAAAAACCTCGCCCGTGCCTTTATCCAATATGTAGGCCCCGAATACCGTTGGAGGTTCAAAGCGATCTTCGTAGTCTTGCGAACTGTGGGACAGCGTCAGCAGATCAATCGCGATCACGTTCTCAAAACGCTCAACGGTATCGAGCCGATCTACCCCAGCATGCACGCCTTCAAGAATTGAACGTCCCGTTGTGTCTTTGGCGAAGATGATGCGCGACTCCGAGTGGCCGCCTTCCCGCGTCATTTTGAGATCTCCGGAATCTTCTCGGCGGTCAAAATCGACTCCAAGGTCATCGATCAAAAGCTTTTTAACGGAACTGCTGCCGTGCGCTACCAAAGCACCGATTGCCTTGGGATTGGCAGTGCCTCCACTGGCTTTCATGATGTCTTCAGAAAGGCTACCTCCATCGACATCCGTATGGTAAATAATCCCTCCTTGCGCCCAATTACTATTGGCACTTTTGGGGGGCTTATCCGAAGATAATAAAGCAACTGAGTAACCATGCCGTCCCATCTGGTATGCATAGGCCGCACCCGCGAGGCCCGCCCCGAGTACGAGGCAGTCTTTATCGATGATCTTCATGAATCAAACAACAGGCTCAAATCCGCCGCAGTTACCGAATGCGTCAAGGCTCCGACGCTGATAATATCTGGCCCTGCTTTGCAATAGGCTTCGACCGTGTTCAGATCAATTCCCCCAGACACCTCTAAGACAGCCTTACCTGCATAGGCTTCCACACAGGCCCTCACTTGCTCGGGAGTCATATTATCGAGGAGAATGACGTCGGCACCGAATTCAATAGCCTGGCCAACCATTTCAAAATTGACCACCTCGGCTTCGATCTTGGACAAATGCGAAGCTCGCTTACGACACAGTTGGATGGCGCGCTCTAGGCTACCAGCGGAGGCGATGTGGTTTTCCTTAATGAGCACACCATCACCCAGACCCGAACGGTGATTGTAACAACCCCCGCAGCGGACCGCATATTTTGCCAGCGCGCGATAGGCAGGAAGTGTCTTACGTGTATCTACAATCCGCACGCCGTATGGCTCGGCGATCTTTGCATATCGGCGAGCCTGTGTGGCAATGCCAGAGAGATTTTGCAAGAAATTCAACGCTGTGCGTTCAGCAATCAGTAGTGGAATGGTGCGTCCGGAGAAAGTCACTACGGCGTCGCCGGCAGCCACAGAATCGCCGTCGCGTGCAACTGGATTCCATTCGACTTCAGGATCGCAGCGCTGGAACACAGCTGCGGCCATTTCCATCCCAGCAAGCGTTAAGTCCTCCTTGGCTACGATTCTTCCAGACGCTTGGTCGTTACGTTCGAATATGGCTTCGCTCGTGACGTCGCCCAAACCCGCATCCTCGCGGAGTGCCCAGTCAATGAGTGTGTTGTCCAACATGACCCGTTAAGCTGAAGTCATCTCGATCATCCGGCGCAAGGAGGTCTCCGCGCGCACACGCAACTCCTCGTCGAGCGTAATCTCGTGCTCGGGATGCGGCTGCTTCAGCACGTCACGGATCTTCTCCAGCGTATTGAGCTTCATGTAGGGACAGAGCTTGCAGGAACCGATAAAGCGTTTTTCTGGATTCTCTACCTCAAGCCGGCTGACCAAGCCGCATTCAGTCAGCATCATAAAATAAGGGGCATCCGATGTTTTGACGAAGTTCATCATCGCACCGGTGCTACCGACGAAATCGCTCAATCCTGTCACTTCAGGTGTGCATTCCGGGTGAGAGACAACGGCGAGTCCCGGATAACGCGCACGCGCTTCGTGGATAAGGTCTGTTGAAAATTGATCGTGCACCATGCAGGTGCCGTCCGAGGTAAGAATTTCCTTATCGATGCCACGATCCCGCATCTCAGTTCGGATGTTTTCCGCCATCAATCGATCAGGAACGAAGAGGATGCGGCGTTGTGGAAGTTTAGCGACGATATCGTAGACGTTGGTCGAGGTGACGCAGACATGACACTCAGCCTTTACGTCGGCATTGCAGTTAATATAACAAATCGTTGCAACGTCATCACCCACCTCCTTTTTAAGCTCACGAAGTTGTGCGCCGGTAAGTGAATCTGCCAAAGAACAGCCGCTGCCGATGTCGGGTATGTAGACCTTAGCATTGGGTGAAAGTATTTTAGCTGTTTCCGCCATAAAGACGACGCCACTGAAGACAATGACTGGCTTCTTGTTTTCCGCCGCCCCTACCGAGAGCTTATAAGAATCACCCACTAAATCGCCGACGCCATAAATGATCTCGGGATTGACGTAGGAATGCGCAAGAACGATGGCATTCTTTTCTTTTTTCAGCTGTTCGATCTCCAGAGTCACCGGAGCCAATTGATGGCAACGATCCAAGGACCACGAACCCTGTGCACTACACTCCACAGAGAGGAGACGCTTAAACAAGCGATCCGCCTCGCGGTCCAGTTCAGCCTCAGTGAAGTCAGGTGCTATTAATGTGCTCATGATCATTTGGGAGCTTGGAAACCCTGAAACAGTGCAGCTTAGGGACAAAAAGTAAAGTCGCAGGATTCAAGCTCGATTTAGAGGAGCTGAAGTGGTTCCGAACCTTGGACAGGTTTTTTTGTTCTGTTAAGGTGTAGCTCAGCCAGCTCCTGAAGGAAGTCGAG
>JABSRG010000080.1 GCA_013215165.1 Opitutales bacterium
GACACGATCAACCGCTACAGCCCATCAATACTCAGGTTTGATCTCCGCCATCAGGTCTTATGGGATGGCTGTGAAAATCCTTCACGACTGATGCCCGACGCAAATCCGGCCCAGCGCGTGCCGAGTTCGGCACCTTCACTTGCTGCGATAAAGGCACCGGGTTGCAAGCAGATCGGGCCCTGGGCCAAATCATAAGCGATCGAATCTCCCGGAAGTCCTTGAGCCAAGGTCATCTGGCGCACGCCCGCTGTGTTATTCGTGAAATGGTTTATAAATAGAGACTCACCCCCTAAAATGGCCTTAGCGAGTCCACTAAAAAGACCGCCATTGAGCTTGGCCTTCATATCAAGATCACCCGCCATCGTAGTCATAGCATCGGTCTCAGCGATTAGGCTTTCTCCTGGCTCTAGGCCCACGTCGAGGTAGGCGAAGGACGGAGAGCCCTTAAGTGTTGTTTCCATGGCAGTTTTTTAGTTCAAGGATTAGCAGAAATTTCGGAAGAGCTGGTTGTTTCAATAGCGGACCGAACGAGCGATTCAAAAGCCGGAAAATCAAAATCAAACGGCTCAAACTTGCTGAGATCAATCTGGGAAATTCTTTCTTCAATAGCTGCCATGCGATCTTCTGTAGCTGGATGCGTGCTCAGCAGCTCCAAGTGCTTTTGATACTCGGGTTCACGCCGTAGTATCTTTTCAAAAAACATGAGCAATCCCGATGGATCGATGCCCGCGGCTTCCAGGTAGGACAGGCCGACGCGATCCGCCTCGACTTCGTCGTCCCTTGAAAACTGCATCGTCAAGAGTCGCTCGCTAGAACCTACCAATATCCCTCCGAGCCCCTCAACATCACCCAAAAATACGGCCAACGCCAAGCGCATCACCGAGAGCTCAATCAGACGACGTAAGGTATGCTGTTCTGTGATATGCGCGATTTCGTGGGCTAAAACGCCGAGCACTTCCTCTGCGCGTTCGGCCTCAGCGATCAATCCCGAATGAATCACTATAAAACCTCCCGGCATGGCAAAAGCGTTCAACGTCGGATCATCCACGATCGCGACCGTATACGTATAGCCTTCTTCAGGTAAGGCAGCCAACAGGGGTGCCATCAGGGAATCCAGGGCACTGGAAAGCTCCGCATTCTCCAAAATCCGCGAACTTTGCCGAACCTGGCCAAATACAGTTTCACCGATCCACACCTCAATCTCTTGAGGGACATTGCGGGCAACAAATGCCACGACAAAGTCACGCATCTGAATCGTTCCAAAAACACCCAACCCCAACGCAAATAATACCGCCAGCGTAACCATACGCATCCGCAGTAATTTTTTAGTGATTCCCCGCCTTTGCTTCTGCAATCCGGAATGCGCCACGAGGGCCGGTGATTTCAAAATCGAACGATCTGAGGTAAAGAGTTTCCAGCCAGGGTCTTCGGGTGAGGTGATAAAGACAATGCGATCCGCTGCGCCGCCGCGCTCGATCTTTAGCGTTTCTAGCGCTAAGCGGACAGATGCACCAGCCGATCCCCGAAAAACGATGAATCCAGATTCAAATGAAAGTGCGCCCGACTGTCTCCCATTTGAAAAATCAGAATGGAATGCGCCGCCTTCAAAAATCGAATCATATGGATCTGTAAACTTGCTCACCTGGAAGCATCCAAAAGAGATGCTTCACCGATCGAGTAAAGCGCAAAGATAAACGGCGGATCGTGCGCGATTGAGGGAAGGGTAGGTTTTCAGGCTGTTATTCGGTTTGGATCGGCCTTAAGCAGCCGTGTCGGGCCGTTGTTCCAATTTCACCCATGCGGATTAACTCCTATTTTTTCAATGCGTTGAGGCCCAATGCCTAGATCTCTCCAGCACCGATACAACGGAGCTCAGTATCCACCTTTTCGACGAGTTCCCAATCAATCGCGTTCTTGGAATGAAACACTCTGCCTTTATAAGAGATGCCCACAAAATCGCCATCATGGTGTGTAAAGAATGTGGGTGCATTCACATTTTTGTGCTGCTCCCAGGATCGTCCGTCGGAGGAGATGAATGTTACTCCGGCGCCGGAACCAATAAAATGGCTACCAGTCCATTCCACTGAATTTACATGCTCGCCCTCACGGCCGTGCACGGGCTCTGACCACGTTTCCCCATCCTCAGACCAGCGACGTAAACCGTGCAGGCCTACGCCAACGAAGACCCCGTTACCGAAAGTGACGTCCACCATCGTATCAATCGCACGCACACCCTCCACCTGATTGAAGCTTGATAGATCAGCAGGCATCGTCGCTACCAGGCCCCGGTCACCGACCCCGACGAATCTGCCGTTACCAAAAACCATATTTCGAACCATCCCACCCTTGGCACTGTATTCGATTATTTCAGACCATTCAGCACCATCAGCAGAAGTCTGGAATACCACGGGACAGTTGTTTACTTTCCCAGCATGGCCGCCAAAAAGTACAAACTGTCCGTTCGCGTAAATGCAGTTCCCCATTCTCCTTCTGTATTCTTTGCTACTTATCTCAATAAGCTTCCAATTTTTGCCATCGCTCGATGTATCAAGAAACACAGAGCCCCCACGCCTCACCGTAGCAATGGCCTTACCTCCGGCCACCAGCACAGACGTGATGGTATGCTGCTTCGCTCCTATTTCAAACCTCCCCCAGCTTCTACCATCGGCGGAGGTAGAGCGTATCTGATCGCTTCCGGCTACGATAAACATGATTATGCGAGTCCAGGAATGCGACCCCCATGCTTACCATAGTCCGCAAAGTTATCACCAAAAGTTTCCGTTTCGATGCCCACACGATTGAGCATTTCCACGTAGAGATTGGCCATGGGGGTCCTACGTTCACACTGGATATACTGACCGCCTTTTATGCTGCCTTTTGCCTTACCGAAAAGCGCCGCAGGCATATTAATGCGTTTATGCCCACCATCAGCCATGTAGCTTGTATAGAGCACTTGCGAGTTATCTAGAAGTGATGTGCCTCCATCATCGATGGCGGCCATCTTCGAAATAGCCTCAGAGATAAATGTCGCATACCAGGTATTGATCTGGCGACAAGCTTCGCGCGAGATGGGATCTGCGTCTTCAACGCGGCGTGCATTTCCTTGGTGTTGCACTGTGTGATAATGATACTCATAGCCAACGGTAACCACACCGGGGAAATGAAATTTTTCTTGCCCAATGACAAATGTGAGCATCCGTGTCGAATCGGTTTGGAAGGCGAGAAGGGACAAATCAAACATGGTCCCTAAGTAATCCATATGCAGTTCGGGATCTAGGGCGATAGCACGTTGGTCGTCCCAGAGGTCGCCCCCGACTTCAGGTATGATTAGTCCACCGTGAGAATCGCTCATAGGTGTGGGAGCGCCCGCTTGCCTTAAGCCTTCTTCCTGACGAACCTGCAACATACTGATACGTTTCTCAACCGTGTTTACGCTATCCATGTAGCCCTGTAGGCGCTGTTTGTCTTCATAGCCTAATTTCTTTTGAAGCGCCTTCGCATCTGCCAAAACAACGTCGAGAACACTTTGGCCCAAAGACTCTTGCTGTGCCCCCAATTGTGCCTGGGAATTGAGACCTACGCCGCCTTCTCTCGCCCAATGCGGTAGCTCGGGATGACGACCCCGGAACATCCGATCGAACACGCGCTTCGGATTAGGCTCATAGGGCACTGGCTGACCATCGCCCTTGTATGAGTAAGTATTCTCAGATTGCCCCCAGCCTATCTCCAAAGATGGGAGGTAGGTGTCTCGACCAATCTTTCGTGCAATCTCTTGATCCACACTGATCCCCGCGGAGATCCTACCCCCTTCATTTACCGCGTGCTCTGCGCAAGTCAGGTGGTGCACCGCACAACTATTATGACCATTGAATTTACCGGTGCGTTTCCCGCCCTGCGACAGGCCCGAAATAACCGTCATGTAGTCCTTGTAGGCCTCAAAGGGTCGAAGGATCGATGGCAATTCTCCGAGGGGTCCCGCCTTCTCTGGAAAAAACGACTCCGCTACAGTCCCGCCACTCACCGAAAAGATCGCCGTGCGCACCGGAGGGGCTGCCTGGGGCGCCAAAGATCCGATGGCTCGATGGGGGGTCATAGCCTCCAAAAATGGGAGGGCTAAACAAGCTCCGGAACCCCGGAGGAAAGTACGGCGATTTAAGGGTTTCACTTTCATGCTGTAGCTTGGTTAGATTTTCGACTGTTTGAATTTATGGGTATATCGCCACAGTTGCTGTGGCCGCTGGGGTCGTATTTCTACGGTTCAAAAAGGGAAAGCTGTTTACTACACTCAGTATGAGCTCATGAATGCTGCCATCGGTTGCTTTCATGCGATCGACAATGTCATTCACGATCTGTCGGTCAGCTGTTTGCAGATGGCGTCCCAGCGCAAAGCGTAGCATCTGTTCGGCGACATTGAGATAGACTTGTTCTCTCCGTTGGCTGAGGGCGAGCTTGACGTCGTCAAAACTGTTCAGTCTCTGCCCGTCCGGAAGAATTCCCGATGTGTCGATTGGTTCATCTTCGGTACTTTCACGCCAACGCCCGATTGCATCAAAATTATCCAATGCAAAGCCGAGAGGGTCGATCCTCTTATGACATCCGGCACAAGAGAAATCCTGAGCATGCGCAGCCAACAAGGCACGGAAGGAATTGATCTCGATATTCTCACTCACATCACTCGCGATCTGGGAGGCATTTGCTGGAGGGGGCGGGGGTGGCTGTCCCAACATAACCTTCAAGACATACGTGCCTCTCAATGTCGGACTCGTTCTCGAGACATGGGAGTTCATCGAGAGCACACTCCCCATGCCCATGAGACCGCCGCGAGGCATACCCTCAGGAATGTCTACTTTAACGAATTTATCTCCTGTCACTCCCTCTATTCCGTAGAACTCAGCCAGCCGGCTATCGACGAAGGTGTAGTCGGAATCTATGATATCATCGATGCTCCCATCGACCTCTATGAGGTTTTTGAAGAAAACGATAGGCTCCCGATACATCGAATCTCTCAACTCAACAGAATACTCAGGGAAATATTCCTGTGAAGGACGTGCATCCTCGAGCATTTTCAACTTAAACCACTGAGAGGCAAATACCTCAGAAAGGGCCTCTGCCTTGGGGTGCGCCAGCATACGTCTGACTTGCTGTTCTAACACTACAGGATCTGTCAAAGTGCCGTCATGAGCGGCCTTGAAGAGTGGCCCGTCAGGCATCGATGACCAGAGAAAATAGCTTAAGCGTGTGGCCAACTCATACGGCTTTACCGGGTATGAATCCAGACTTCCCGAAGGGGCCTGATTTTCCTCGATGCGATACAGAAAATTGGGCGAAATTAAACTGGCGATAAGCATGTGCTTAAATGCCTCAGTTTCAGAGATATCCTTAGAGACAGCGTCATCCCAGACGGTCATATAACGAGCAAGCTCTCCTTGGTTTGGCGGCCTTCTGAAAATACGCCAAAGCAATCCTTGAAAGTTCTGAGCTGCAGCGTGACGACGCTGTTTCGGGTTATCAGACTTACCAATCGAAGCCATGATCGTTTGGACAGCACGCTTACCTTCGGGGCTTTTGTAAAAAAAGAGATCTACGACATCCACAGCGGCGTCGAAATACTTTTCAAGCATGAGCGGCTCGACCTGCAAAACACTCGCTAAGTTTTCGAAATGAAAGGTTTCATCCACAGGATCGGGGGGCATGCCCACTTCTTCAGAGACGTTATATTCGACTGCAAAGATGTCGCGCACCGTGCGGCTGTATTCCTCACGAGACAAACGTCGTATAATGCCCGGACCGGCATCCTTGGGGATTTCAAGTATGCCGTCCTCAGAGGCAAATTCGAGCCATTCGATCACGTTATCATACTCGTCTGGTGAAAGTTGAGGCTTATCGACTGGAGGCATGTCTTCCAGATCAATAACATCATAAACCCGTCTCAGAAGACTGAGGTCTTTCATCATGCCCACTGCGTCATGGATCGAAATTAAATCGACCGCGCCCTGATCATTGTCAGCACTGTGGCACTCAACACAGTATTGATTGAATACAGGCGCCACTTTCTCATCGAAATCAGAAAGAGCCACCTTTCCATGCGCATAGAACGCGGTCGAAAGACCGAATGTGATATGAAGAATTGAGGTCCGTGGGGGTCTCCTCAAAAAAACTAATGGGGTAAGGAGGGGTATAAGCACGATTTATCGCTTGATAAAGTCACTTCTATGAACGCCGACAGTCTGGGAAAGTCGCAGAGATAAAAAGTTTTTTCGCTTGGCCATCTCACTCAATAAAGTCGCGATACGAGCTCTCTTCTTAAGGCCTGCGTGGTCCCGCCCAGCTCGATTATGAAATCGAAGGCGGACTTAGGGTACCAACTTTCGACTGCTCATGATTGCCGGAGGAGCCACTCTTCTTTTACTGCGAACTTTTATTTCTAGGAAGTCGTAGTGAAATCAGCCGACACAGTCTCGCATCATTCTTTAGGCACACCCGTTAACGACGCATCCCCACAGGCCATCCGGCTGCGTGGCGTCCACCAAAACAATCTCAAGGGCTTCGACATAGATATCCCCATTGGCCGACTGACTGTCGTTACCGGCCTGAGTGGATCAGGGAAATCCTCCCTAGTATTCGATACGCTTCATGCTGAGGGACAGCGACGTTACGTGGAGACCTTCAGCCCCTACACGAGGCAGTTTATGGACCTGCTCGACCGGCCGCAGGTCGACAGTATTGAAAACATCCGACCTTCCATAGCTATCGAGCAAAGAAACTCGGTGAAAACCTCGCGCTCAACCGTCGGCACGATGACTGAGCTTACGGATTATTTCAAAGTATGGTTTGCGCAGGTCGCTCAACTGAGGGATCCGATCACAGATGAGGTGATCATCGCAGACACACCGCTGAGTGTGTGGGAGACAGTGAGTGCTGATTCTGAGTCTAAGACTGTCGTCATCGCCTTCCGCGTCGATCGTCCCGAAAAGCTCGCTTGGTCCGAAATTCTTAACGCTCTGAAGGGCCAAGGTTTTTCGCGTATCGCTCTCGCTGAAGACTCCAGAGGATTCCTCCGCATTGAGGATGGTCTTGCAGAAAAGTTGAAAGGCGTCCCTGCGATTCATGTCGTCCAAGATCGCATTAAAATCGATCAATCCGACGCCAGCCGTAGCCGGTTCATCGATTCAGCCACCACCGCATTTCATTTTGGGCATGGTGCGCTTGTTCTTCTCGAGTCAGATGGAGCCTACGCAAAGACTTTTAACGAGAAGCTTGTCGCGACGGACGGCACAGTCTTCACACCGCCGACGCCCAATCATTTCTCTTTCAACTCACCGCTTGGCGCGTGCGAACGTTGCCGGGGCTTCGGGCGCATCATAGAAATCGACGATGCACTCATCATCCCCGACACGACGCTGAGCATTGCAGAGGGAGCCATCCGCCCCTTTCAGGGTGATGTCTACTCTCAGAGTCTAAATGATTTGTTGCGGGTAGCTAAGCGACGGGGCGACAAACTGCGCGCAGATGTGCCGTGGTCTGAATTGACACAAGACGAGAGAGATTGGGTGTTTGACGGTGACGCAGATTACCCCTCCGGTGGCGATGGTGTGCGGCAGGGCTACTGGTATGGCATCCGCCGTTTTTTTCGTTGGCTCGAAGGAAACACCTACAAGATGCACGTGCGCGTCTTTCTTTCCAAATTTCGCGCTTACACAACATGCCCCGACTGCAATGGAGATCGCCTCAAATCATCGCATCGCAACTGGCGCTGGATGGATCACACCCTGCCCGATCTCTATCGGATGCCTATCGATGAGTTACTTGATCTCATGCGTAAGTATCGCCAGTCGACCCATGCTTCAAGCGAAGCAAGTCAGGCCCTCGATGCAATACTCTCACGGCTTAACTACCTGAGCCAAGTCGGGCTAGGATACTTAAATCTCGATCGTTCATCACGCACCCTTTCCGGCGGTGAAACTCAACGAGTGAACCTAACAGCCTGTCTCGGCACGGCGCTTGTAGACACGCTGTTTGTATTGGATGAACCTTCGATCGGATTACACGCCCGCGATATCGACCGGCTCATCAGCATTCTGCATCAACTCTCAAAGTTGGGAAATACCGTCGTCGTCGTCGAACATGATGAGGCAGTCATGCGCGCCGCAGATCATCTTATAGAACTGGGGCCGGTTCCTGGTTTGCGCGGTGGACATGTCGTTTATGAAGGCAACTACGCCAATTTCCTAAATCAGGACACGCATACCGGACGGATGCTATCAGGAGAAGATACGATTAAACCGCCGGCACAACGACGCGCCATAGACCATGCAACTCCCAAATTACAATTCCATGGCGTCCGATATAACAATCTATTGGATATCGATTTTGAACTCCCACTCGGACGCCTTGTCGCTCTAAGCGGCGTGTCTGGATCGGGCAAGTCTACCCTGCTCCACTCAGCCATCCACGGAGGCTTAAAACAGGCTGAAGGTAAAATGTTCGAGCACGCGGCACATGTGAGAGAAATCACCGGAGAGCGTGCTTTTTCAAGCATCGTCAGCTTGGATCAATCACCCTTGAGTCGGACGCCACGCTCAAACACAGCCCTTTACATCGATATTTGGGATCCGATTCGCGAACTGTTCGCAAGGCTTCCTGAGTCAAAGCAAGCGGGCTACACCGCCTCCACATTTTCCTTTAATTCTGGAAACGGACGCTGCGACCACTGCTCAGGGTTGGGTTACGAGAAGATCGAAATGCAATTTCTTTCCGATGTGTATGTCACCTGCCCCGCCTGCCAAGGCAAACGTTTCAAACCGGATGTTCTCGAGGTAAAATGGGAAGGCTACTCCGTCGCAGATGTCCTGGATTTGGAAGTCGCACAAGCCGTCGATGTATTTGATCAATTCCCAAAAATCCGCTTCGGCCTGCAAACACTGCTCGAAGCAGGCTTGGGCTATCTCAAACTCGGGCAACCGCTCAACACCCTCTCAGGCGGTGAGGCTCAACGGGTAAAACTGATCAAATACTTATCTGGTTTCCAATCGGGATCGCAGCCGGCACTCATTCTTTTGGATGAGCCTACGACCGGCCTCCATCGAACGGACATCCAAAAGCTCATCGGCATTCTCCAGCGTCTCGTCGATGCCGGTCACAGTTTGTGCGTGATTGAACACCAAATGGACGTTCTAGCTGCAGCGGACTGGATAATCGAGCTCGGCCCTGGAGCGGGTTCAGCAGGGGGCCAGATCGTAGTCGCGGCGACACCCGAAATCGTCGCCGACGCTGCGACGGAGACAGGAAAATTCCTACGCGAGCATTTAGACAATATCGGGGTCGGCATTCAAGAGTCTCAAGCAGCAGAACCTCGGGGACAGTATTTGGCTTCTCAGGTGACTACCCTCTCCCTTCGCGGCGCACGCGAACACAACCTAAAGAATGTGGATTTAGAAATCCCGCACGGTCAGATGAACGTCATCACCGGTGTTTCTGGTTCTGGGAAATCTACGTTAGCCTTCGACATTGTCTTTGCCGAGGGACAGCGGCGCTTCATGGAGTCGATGAACAGCTACACGCGGCAGTTTGTGGAGCAGTTACCTCGCCCCGATATCGACAGCCTGACCGGCATATCCCCTACAGTTGCGATCGAACAACGGGTCACACGTGGTTCACGGAAGTCTACCGTGGCCTCAATCACTGAGGTGGCCCAATACTTACGCCTTCTGTATGCGCGCATCGGCATTCAGCACTCGCCGACCACCGGTAAACCGATTCTTCCAGCTTCGCCAACAGAGCTAAAACAGCATCTAGATCGCTTGCTCGACGAACCGGCCCAGCAACAGCAAGCCCACCTTTACCTGTGTGCGCCCGTCGTCCGTGGACGCAAGGGACACCATCAGCCTATGGCCAATTGGGCTAAAGAACACGGCTTCCTTTATATGCGCTGCGACGGATCGACCATCCGGACCGACGCATTTGTAAAACTTGATCGTTATAATGAACACGATATCGAACTCGTAGTCGCTGACTTTGGATGCAAAGCGATGGAAACCCGCGATGGCCAAGGTATCCCTAACCCTGTAGAGAAAAGCCAACGTCATCGTGTCTTTGAAGAAGCGCTTAGGCTCGGCAAGGGCTCTTGCTTCCTGATGACTGCCCGCGATCGCATTATTTCATGGTTCTCCACCACACGCACTGATGTCGAAACAGGTGAATCCTTTCCCGAGTTAGACCCCAAGCATTTCTCATGGAATTCCTCACGTGGCTGGTGTCCTACCTGCCGGGGTCACGGCCGTATTTACGATTGGATGAAAGACGGTGACGAAGCAGCCGAAGCCGAAGCTGCAAACATTGATAACATTTCCCATGGTTCCATTTGCCCCGACTGCCACGGCACGCGACTCAATCGGGTGAGCCGTGCCGTGCGCCTCCATCTTAAAGACGGACAAACTTTATCACTCCCCGAACTGCTCGCTCTTCCGGCCGCTGCGATTTTAGAAAAACTCAAGGAGATTCAGCTTGATACCCGCGGGGAAGCTATCATGCGCGACATCTATCCTCAGGTCGTCGAGCGCCTGAAATTCCTGGGGGCAGTCGGGCTGGACTATCTCTCCTTAGACCGTGCCACGAATACACTTTCTGGCGGCGAGGCTCAGCGCATCCGACTAGCAGCTCAACTGGGTTCAAATCTTTCAGGCGTGCTCTATGTCCTGGACGAGCCATCCATAGGCCTCCACGCACGGGACAATGATCGTCTCCTCCAGACACTGGATCGCCTGAAGAATAAGGGAAATACCATCCTCATGGTCGAACATGACGACGATACGATGCGCGCGGCAGACCATCTCATCGACGTCGGCCCACGCGCCGGTGTATTCGGCGGCACCATTGTAGCCCAAGGCACACCCACCGACGTCCTCGACGATTCAGATAGCACCACAGCTCGCTTCCTCAGAGAAGGCATTCCCCATCCAAGCCGTGGAACTTACCGCAACCTACCCGAACTACCCAAAGCATTTCGCGGAAAGAAGGCCGAAGCATGGGTTTCCTTAAGCGAGCCTCGATTACGCAATTTAAAAGGAGACTCCCTACTTCTGCCCATCAATCGGCTCAATGTCATCTGTGGCCCCTCGGGCGCCGGCAAATCTACACTCATTCGTGATGTTTTGAGTCCATGCCTGCGGGAAGCTATTCGATCAAGAACTAATAAATTGACTCAACGCCAGGCAACCGATGCGGTCCGCGCATCCTTGGAAGACGGCGGCAATGGCATCATGGCCCCAGTTCAGCGTTTCTGGGCGGGTGATAATCCGTTCCGTAACGTCATCGAAGTCGATCAAACACCGATCGGAAAAACGCCGCGTTCGACACCAGCCACCTATCTCGGCGCCTTTGACATCATCCGTGAATATTATGCTAGTCTTCCAGAAGCAAAAGCACGCGGCCTGACTGCCGGCACTTTCTCTTTCAATACCAAAGGAGGCCGCTGTGAAACCTGCAAGGGAGCCGGGCGCATCAAACTCGAGATGGCCTTTCTCGCAGATCAATTCGTCGAATGCGACGACTGTGGCGGCCGCCGCTATCAGGACGATTTGCTCGAAATCCGGTGGAATGACAAATCGATCGCGGACGTCCTTGAGATGACCTTTGACGAAGCTGCCGAGTTTTTCGATTTTCACAACACCCTCAGTGCCATGTTTAACCTCATGGTAGACACAGGGCTCGGCTATCTTCAACTTGGCCAGAGTTCACCGACTCTTTCCGGCGGTGAAGCGCAACGCCTGAAACTCGTCACCGAACTCGCCAAAGGGCGTCAAAACATAAAGGACCGGGCGCGCGGCATAGTCCCACGCAATTTCTACCTTCTTGAAGAACCCACCATTGGCCTCCATCTCTCCGACTGCGCCCGCCTCATCGATTTGTTACACAAACTCGTCGACCAGGGCCATACCGTCGTCGTCATCGAGCACCACCTCGACATCATCCAAGAAGCTGATTACGTCGTAGAAATGGGTCCCAATGGAGGAGACGAAGGGGGTCAAATTCTCTACCAAGGCGCGCTCGAGGGCCTCAAAAAAATCAAAGAAAGCCCAACACGCGCATATCTGCGGTAATCGAGAAGAATTTCCACGCGGACATTTTGGCAAAATGTTGCTTCTCAATCAGGGCGAATGGCCGAGCAAGCTTCTATCACAACCGGAACCGCCGAGCCCCATCGTAATGTAATCGAAAAAACCAGACAACAGCCCACCGTTTTAGTCTTCACAACGCACATCATAAAAAATTCGCGTTTATTAGCGTCCATTCGCGGATTAAAAACACAGCCATCCCATAAGGCCTGATGGCGGAGATCAGGGGTGAGTATTGATCGGCTGTAGCGGTTGATCGTGTCTA
>JABSRG010000081.1 GCA_013215165.1 Opitutales bacterium
AGACACGATCAACCGCTACAGCCCATCAATACTCAGGTTTGATCTCCGCCATCAGGTCTTATGGGATGGCTGTGAACATATTTTAAGATACTCAATCTCAGCCCTTTCGAACTCTCGCCTTTGTCTAAACGTAGCAGGCAGTGAGAAATTGGGCTCCTTCACTGCTGTCCTATTACGAAACAATAAGAGATTCCCTGTGATTGCTCCAACCAATCGGGCTGCCGGGAATACAATAAAAAATCCCCCGACAAAAATTGCCACCGCTAGACTTAGATAGGCCAGCCTGACATCACGAACAAGCTCAGTAAATTGGTCAAATTTTACGTAAGCAACTCCGGCAAAAAGATAGCAAAACAGAGCGACCGACAACGGAAGCACGTTCGAAGGGGAATTAACTCGGGGCATGAACTAGGGCTGTCCTATAACATTCCCTATTCACAGAAATTTACAAGTCCATAAAAGCACAAGACCTTTGAAGAAATTTGTCTCTATCCCGTTCCAATACAATAGGTTTCAAAACCTATATCCCGTAATTTACTGTGATTCAAAATACCTCGGCCATCGAAGATAAAGGCCGGTTTTTGCACACGTTCATAAATTCTTTTATAGTCCAATTCCGCAAATTCATCCCATTCAGTGAGAACGAGTACCGCGTGGGCTCCGTCTATGGCTTGATAAGGATCAGAAACCATTTCCAAAAATTCGTTGCAGCTCTTTTCCTTCTGAGAAGGAGACTGACCAAGATCTCGAAACATCGTCTCTGCAGAGACTTGAGGATCGTAGACAGAAAGCTTAGCTCGTTCCTCTAAAAGGTCGCGGCACACATAGATTGCAGCAGACTCACGCGTATCATTCGTGTCTTTTTTGAAAGCAAACCCCAGAATCGCGATCTTTTTGTGGGAAACCGTGTTGAAGAGAGAAGCGATCACACGACGAGAAAATCGACGCTTTTGATAGTCATTCATTGTAACGACAGCTTCCCAATATTCAGCTACTTCAGGCAGACCGAAATGCTCGCATAGATAAACCAAGTTAAGGATGTCTTTCTGGAAACAACTCCCACCAAACCCCACAGAAGATCGCAAGAATTTCGGACCAATCCGTGAGTCCGTGCCGATGGCCTTAGCCACTTCATCGACATCCGCTCCTGTGTTCTCACACAGTGCCGAAATCGAATTTATCGATGATATACGCTGCGCTAAGAAAGCATTCGCCGTAAGTTTTGAAAGCTCTGATGACCAAACATTCGTCGTCAGGATTTTATCCTTCGGTACCCAGTTTTCATAGATGCTCGCCAATTTCTCAATCGCAGCCCGTCCAGATTCTGTTTCGTCACCACCGATCAGCACACGATCCGGCTCATATAGGTCCTCAATCGCTGTGCCCTCAGCGAGAAATTCTGGATTCGAGAGCACCTCAAAATGGATACCTTTATCGTTAGACTCCAGAATGCGCTTAATCGATTGCGCTGTACGGACGGGTAATGTCGACTTTTCTACGACAATCTTAGGCCCATTGGAATCCTTAGCAATTTGACGTGCCACAGACTCTACAAAA
Organism: Opitutales bacterium; assembly: GCA_013215165.1. Classification (NCBI taxonomy): domain Bacteria; kingdom Pseudomonadati; phylum Verrucomicrobiota; class Opitutia; order Opitutales; species Opitutales bacterium. The sequence goes on from JABSRG010000081.1 coordinate 1,558, forward strand.
CGCAAATCTGCCGCTCTTCCGGCGCCAATTCCAAAAGTCTTTGTCGGCGTATTGACGCTGATAAAGATAATATCTGCCTCCCGTATACCCTCAGTCACATCGGTCGAGAAAAACAAATTTTTACCCAGGCGAGCCTGAACTATTTTACTAAGACCTGGCTCATAAACCGGAAGCTCGTCTGACTGCCAGGCAGCAATCCGTTCAGCATTAATGTCTACCACCGTCACCGTGACGTCCGCACATTTTTCGGCAATCACTGCCATGGTCGGACCCCCGACATAGCCTGCACCAATACAGCAAATCTTCTTCATAAAAACGGGACTGTGTTTCCTCAGTTCCCATCCTGTCAATCCAAGTTTAGGACACTGCAAAAGCCACCTATCAGTATTATTTAACCCAGAAAGCTTTTCATCATCCAAATCGCTTTTTCATGTATCTGAATACGACCGACCATGAGGTCCTCAGTTTCGTTATCTTGCGCGGCTGAAGCGAGATCACGTGCGACTTGGAGGCTCTTAACCAGGGTTTGATGCGCGCTAGTCAGATGCTTTACCATGTCTTCAGCAGAGGCATCTTCAGCGATTTCACTGATAGAAGACATAGAAGCCAAATTAGAAAGTCCTCCCGGTGCCAACGCACCGAGAGCCCGAATGCGCTCAGCCACTTCATCTACCGCGGTAAATAGCTCGGTGTATTGCCCCTCAAATGCAGTATGCAGCGAGAAAAATGACGCCCCGCGCACGTTCCAATGACAGATGTGGGTCTGTCCAATAAGCGCGTATGAATCTGCCACTACCTGACGCAGAGCTTTCACAACCGATTCTTTATTATCCATAGCGCCCTCAAGGTGATTCAGAAACATAGTGCACGCAACTGATTAACTCGTGAAACAATCACCTTTTGGGAACCTGAGAACCAAATTTCAGAATGCCAGCACTAGAGCGACTTATAAAAGCAGAAATCATAATCACTCGAGTGAAGCCTGCTGCTCATGGCATTCGATCCAGATAAAGATCTTTCCGACCCCGAGGAGGCGGTAGAAGAAAGCGACGAGAACGCGCTTTCTCCCGAGGATATTGAAAATATTCTAGAAGCGTCGGGAGAGGATATTGAGACAAAGGAACCTGAGCGCGACCCCGAGGCCGCGACTGCAGATCAGCTGGACGTCCTTCAAGGAATGATGGGGAACTTCGACACACCTCCATCAGAGTCGAACGGGGCAACCGAAGGCCCGGGGGAAGACGAAAATTCAGAAGCTCAGGAAAGTTCCTTGGAAGAAAGCCCTATCGATCCAGAAGCGGCAACTGCCGATCAATTGGGCGTCTTGGAAGGAATGGTGGGCAATTTTGAAAATGAACCAGAAAAAGCACCTGATTCGGACGACAACGAAACACCCTCAGCCGAAGAATCTAATACGGAAAAAGCGGACGAAAACCCAGCGCCGATAGAGGAACAGCCCGAGCCCGAATCCTCTTCAAAAGATCCAGAAGAGGCGACAGCCGACGAAGTCGATGCCCTAAAGGACTTGATGGGTAATTTTGGCGGCCCAAGTACATCTGCCGAGGCAACCGAAGAGGATGACGACGCGCACGATGAAGAAGAGGCAGATGAAACAAGCGAAGCGGCTCCATCTAGTCCAAGTCCAGAATTACTCGATCCAGAGACGATCGAAAACCTGGTTGGTGACACTTCTCCAGAAGCTGAATCGTCTGATGAAGATAAAGACCATAGCGAGTTTATACTCACGGAGGAAATACTCACTAAGATCATTACCGAGATCCCGGAAAAGCCGGAGAATGCAGATGAAGAAAAACCTCAAGATGCTGCCGACGAGGTCAGTGATTTTCTCGGCGACACCGAAGTTGAAGCCGTAGAAGATAGTGAAGAACTCTCATCGGATGAGATTAGCAAACTCCTTGATGAGGAATCTCCCGAGGAAGAGAAAGAAGCCCGAATTGCCGCAGAGGAGAAGGCATCAGACGAAAAAGCCAATGAGCCAGAGGATGATCTTGAAGAACAGGAGCTACTTGACGAAGAACCTGAAGCACAAGTCATCGAAGCAGAACAGCCTGAGCTAACTACAGAGTCAACTCCAGAGGTTGTCGAGGAAACTGATACGGCACGCAGGAAATTAACTCTGCCTTCTCTATCAAAGAAGCAATGGATTATCACCGGATCTTTAGCGGCGACCGTCCCGATCGCGTTTGTCAGCTTGATGGCCTTGGCACTTCAGTTTGCCAAGCCATCCAGCAAAGCCCCCGACATTTCCGAGGGCATTCCTATAGTCGGTCTCGTCGAAACCTTGGCTCAGAACGACATCGAACCATCCATTCAGTCGGCCATTGCTCCATATACTGACCGATTTGATATCACCACCGGATGGATCCATGCCGTTGCACATTCAGGAACAGAGCTCACTGCCACGGTTCCGATTACGGCCATCTTAAAAGAGACTCTCTATGAAATTGTCTCGGAAAATGTGATCCATCCACGACTGGTCCTCAATCCACGGACGTTTGGGCAGATCGCGAAAGAATTGTCTCAATCCAAAGATGGAACAATCCAGCAGGCACCCACGCCACCAGACTCAAACTTTGTCTACCCGCGATTCCCTGAGGGCTACCCTACTCGGGCTACTCTCACCCTCCACGGTCTTAAGGAAAAAGGACAATGGCATTTCACTGAACCCGCATGGCATTTTGCTGGAAACCTAGAGACCTTGCCTCGTGGCTTCTCAGCTAAAAATCTTGGATCCAAGGTCACGCTTGTTGATGGCCCTGAAGTGGGTGCTTGGGTTGAGCGCTATAATCAGTCAGCTAGTGAGCTATTGGGGACCTATCAAAATAAATACCTAACGGGTGCCGTCTCTAGCCTAAGAGATCGCGTTCAAGCGCGCGCCGACCTATTCCGAGACTTCGAAACGCTTGCCGGAAGGTTTTTCACTGCCGATAATTTAGAAAGTGGGTCTGCGTTCACAACGGTAATCACCGACACCTACGAGGATGGGTTTTTTGAAGGATACTTCCAACTCCCTGAGCTTGGGAATGCACCTAAACGATTTTCGGGCCGTGTGAATGTCGCCTCAAACCCTCAGGGCGGACTCGCCCAGACCGTCTCGATTCAGACGTATCGCCAAAGCGGCCTCGAGACTTCTGCTGGGGTGCCAAGTATCTTCATCGAGGGCCAGAGCCACACGATTCAACTTATCCGCGAGCCCGGCTATCTCAGTGGCAACGTCGGCGACATATATATGACACTCGCAAAGCCATGAATCTCCCCGCGAAAAAGATGGCTTTATCTCAGCTCAAGCGCCCTTACACGTTTTAACTCTGCAAGTATCGTGGCCGCTTTGAGCCGCTCACGATAATTGGGATCAAAATGAGCAAAGTTTATCTTCCCATCGGTCCCTATGAGACACAGAGCAGGAACGGGTAAAATGTGATGAGTCATCCCAGAGTCACTCTCGATATCGATACCATACTCATTTTTATATGTGCTTACTAAGTCTGTATCGAGTTTGAAGGCTACCCCAAAGGCCTTCATGGCATCCGCAGCACTATCTGAATAAAGCTGATAGCCAAGAGATTCTGCCTCCATGGCTTCCTTGATCTTCTCCGGGCGATCAGGACTTAACGCGATCACCTGAAAGCCCATACCGTCGATCGTGTCTTTGAGCTTTTGGACATCAGCTAGATGACGATTACAGTAGGGACACCAGCCTCCTCTATAGAAGATAAGCATCGTAGGCTTTTCACTCGTGATCTCACTGAGGCTCAGACTCTCACCTGAGAAACTGCGCACAGAGACATCCGGAACAGTATCTCCGATTGCAAGCGGTCGCGCAGCGGAGGCATCATTTGGCACAGCAGCGTGTGCCGAGAAGGTAGAAAGAGTGGCGAGAATGAGTAAAACGGTCTTCATGCGTCTTGGGATGTTTTGTTTGAAGATTTATTCCAGACTACATTTTCTGCTCAAAAACGCTCGCCCCCTAGCCCGGAACGTCTTTGGTCATCAGGCAGATGAGTCTTATCTTTCCCGAACACTACGAAGTGGGCCCATTCTTCGATGAGATGTTTGAGCAAGATGGTAGCATCCGGATGCACTATCGTGCTTTTGCCGATCGCCTGAATGCCCTCGCACCCGATGATTTCAAACGCCGCCGCGAAGCGATTGATGCCATGTTTCTCCAACAGGGTGTCACCTTCACCACCTACAATGATAACGCAGAAGGCACCGAACGCATTTTTCCTTTCGACATGGTGCCGCGTATCATACCCGGGAACGAATGGAATGTGCTAGAGCGTGGACTCAAACAACGCATCACAGCGCTCAATCTTTTTTTGCACGACATCTATCACGACCAGAAGATCGTCAAAGATGGTGTCATTCCTCCACAATACATCTTATCTGCACGTCATTTTCGGCGAGAATTTGCCGGCTTTAACGTACCCAAGGATATCTACATCCACATCTGCGGCACGGATTTGATACGTGACGACAAAGGCGAATACCTTGTCTTAGAGGATAATTGCCGCTGCCCTTCCGGTGTGTCTTACATGCTCGAGAACCGTGCGGCGATGAAGCGAGTGTTTCCAAATTTCTTTCCGCGAGCTGGTGTAAGGCCGGTAGAGAAATACCCCGATGCGCTCCTCAAAACACTTCAATACATCACACCTGTTGAGAAGGATAACCCAACCTGTGTTGTGCTCACGCCGGGCGTCTATAACAGCGCGTATTTTGAACACTGTTTTTTAGCGCGACAGATGGGTATCGAAATCGTTGAAGGTGCAGACCTGGTTGTGCGAGACTTTAAAGTCTATATGCGCACCACTGATGGGCTGAAGCAAGTAGACGTCATTTACCGCCGAATCGATGACGATTTTATAGACCCCAGCGTCTTTCGGCCTGACTCACTCCTCGGCGTCCCGGGATTAGTCAACGCGGTCCGCGCAGGCAACGTCGCACTTGCAAACTCTATCGGCACCGGCGTCGCAGATGACAAGGTCGTCTACTACTTCGTGCCGCACATGATTAAGTATTACCTCGACGAGGAACCCATACTGAAAAACGTCGAGACCTTCCTGCCCTCAGAGCCAGACGATTTCAAATTCATCATAGAAAACACCGAAAAATTGGTCATCAAATCCGCAAATGAAGCCGGGGGTTATGGCATGCTGATCGGGCCGAAAGAAACCAAGGAAAAAGTGGATCAATTCCGTGAAATGGTAAAAAGGGAACCGCGTAATTTCATCGCCCAACACCCCATCTCACTTTCCCGACATCCGACATTCACCGACGAAGAGGGATTCGGCGGACGCCATATCGATCTCCGCCCCTACATCCTGTATGGGGAAGATATTTCTATCATACCGGGCGGCCTCACGCGCGTTGCATTGCGCAAAGGTTCACTTGTGGTGAACTCGTCTCAAGGCGGTGGCTCTAAAGATACCTGGGTGCTCCACCCAAATACCTAATCTAACTCTAATCCGACCGCTTACTCATGCTTTCACGCGTAGCAGATTCCCTTTTCTGGATGAGCCGATACATCGAACGAGCCGACAACCTCGCGCGCATTCTCGATGTAAATGTTCAAATCCTCCTCGACTTCGCCCAGCTAGACGATGCGCATATTAAAGAACACTGGGACCCCATATTACGCTCAGTGGGCCGCCTGGAGCAGTTTGAAGAGCAATACGACCACGCAAATAGCCATACTGTCACAGAGTTTCTAACATTCTCTCGAGACAATCCCGAGTCGGTCGTTTCCTGTCTCTGTTCCGCACGGGAAAACGCACGAATGATTCGAGACCAAATCTCTTCCGAACTCTGGGAGGCCATCAATGAGATGTATATCTTTCTTCGATCGGCTTCCGCGATGCAGGTTTGGGAGCAAGGGGCTTATGCCTTTTACAGCCGCATCATGCGTGAATCCTATTTGGTTCAAGGCCTGATGGCCGCAACGTTCCCACAGGATGTGAGAAATAACTTTTTCGTCCTTGGACGCTTCCTTGAACGTGCCTTTAAGGTCACGCAGATTCTCGATACCAAATACCACATCTTGCTACCCCAAGTTTCTGATGTTGGGGGTGCCGTGGATACGGTTCAATGGGGCGCGGTTCTTAAATCCTGCAGCGCCTATGAGGCTTTCCACCAGCGTTATGTTACCCAACCCGAACCACGCAAAATAATTGAGATGCTGGTGTTGAGTGACAATTTCCCCCGCTCCGTGCGCTTCTGTGTGACGAAAGTGCGAGACATATTAGAAAGTATAGCTCAGAACAGTGAATCAGAAGGTCCGGTGAAGGCCATAGCGATTCTCAAGGAACTGACTGAGGAACTTGCAGGCATCAATACCGAATTCATCGTTCAGAAAGGAATGCACGAATATTTGATGAGTATCCAAGATAGGCTAAACGCAGCAAATGATGCGATTTTTCAAGCCTACCTCTTTCGTCCACCGGTCGACATGGAAAACGAGATCGCTTTACAGCAACAACAACAGCAACAATAGCAGCGCGTCCCAGGTCAGCGATTTTCACCTTCCTAGGTTGAAGGTGGCATGCTGCCTCGCAAGGGTAGCGGTATCTTATGTCTATTTGGATTCCCTTCAGCCTCTGCCTGCTCTCATCTGTGTTCTCTGTCATGGCAATGAAAGGCACAGCACAGACACGCCGAGCACGGTGGCTCATTGGGCTCGGTGGCTGTATCCCCGCATTCAGTGTCCTGCTCTTACCTTTTGGCTCATTTGGGGCGATACTGCGCGCCACCCTTCCACTTGGAATCATCATTTTAGGCATAGGAGGGCTCAGCTATACCAAGCTCGAACTTGTTTCAGATGAAACCAAACGCATTTACACTGCTATTCTCGGATCTATAGCCAGCCTCAGCGTCGCTGGCTGGATGCTCGTTCTCTGAGCTCTGTTTTACTCTAAGCTATTCCTACCGAATTACATAACATGCACCCGTATATTCGCCGCACTCTCGAAGCTGTCCATAAACGCAACCCAGGAGAGACAATATTTCAGCAGGCAGTCCAAGAGGTACTCGAGTCGTTGGAACAAGTCATTCAGGAACACCCAGAAATCGAAGAGCAGAATATTCTCGAACGCCTATGCGAGCCTGAACGCCAAATCGCTTTTCGCGTACCCTGGCAGACTGATACAGGCGCTTACGCAGTAAACCGTGGCTACCGGATAGAGTTCAGTAGCGCTCTGGGCCCGTATAAAGGCGGGTTGCGCTTTCACCCTTCCGTTACGGGATCGGTCATCAAATTTCTCGGATTTGAGCAGATTTTCAAAAACAGCCTAACCGGCCTACAGATCGGCGGAGGCAAAGGCGGTTCGGACTTTGATCCTAAAGGAAAAACGGACGGAGAGATCATGCGCTTCTGTCACAGCTTTATGACTGAGCTGGCTCGTCATATCGGCGAGAAGACTGATGTTCCGGCTGGCGATATTGGCGTAGGGGGTCGCGAGATAGGATTTCTATTTGGCCAGTATAAACGCCTCACAAACCGCTATGAACTGGGCGTCATCACCGGAAAACCGCCAGCCATGGGCGGATCTTATGTTAGAAAAGAAGCTACTGGCTACGGAGCAGTCTATTTCGCCAGGGAAATTTTATCTACGCAGGGGCAAGACTTCGAGGGTCAGCGTGTCGTAGTGTCTGGCTCAGGGAATGTTGCGCTCTATGCCATCCAGAAGCTACAGAGCCTCGGTGCTCAGGTAGTCGGATGCTCAGATAGCGGCGGCTCTCTGTTTGATCCAGCAGGACTCGATTTTGAAGCCCTGAAGTTGCTCAAAGAAATTGAGCGAAAGCGCCTGGTGGAATATCTCAAAATCCACGACCGTGCCGAATATCGAGCGAGCGAAAAAGTCTGGTCTATCCCCTGCGATATCGCATTCCCATGCGCTACTCAAAACGAGCTCGCACGCGAAGACGCACAATTACTCATCAAGAATGGATGCACCCTCATCTGCGAGGGCGCGAATATGCCCTGTACCCCAGAAGCCATCAAAGCCTTCGAAGAGGCCTCGGTTATACTTGCACCCGCAAAAGCGGCAAACGCCGGTGGCGTCGCGGTGAGTAACCTTGAGGTGCAACAAAATGCAAACTGGCAACAGTGGAAACCCAAGCAGGTAGACGAACAGCTCCAAACTATTATGAAGCAAATTCACAAGAACTGCCTCTTCTACGCCGAGCGCTACGGCCAAGCAGGAAATTTGATCCACGGGGCCAACATCGGAGGCTTCATTCGAGTCGCCGAAGCCATGCGAGACCTCGGCCACGTCTAAACTTCATACCGAACCACTTTTTCAGCGGCGACGAAGCGCCGCCTCCAGCGTCCTTTATGAATGGAGGGGCACGCTTTGAAGTGACCTATTGCCGAGATGAGACCAAACTGTTCAAGCAGTTGAACCCGTGCAAAATGTAAGCCCCCGTGCTATCGCAAAAAAAACACAACAACCACCGTTGCTGTGTTTTTCTAAAGAGAGAAAAGATAGACTGAAGCGTAATTACTGTCGCCCTGCTTCTTCGCGCGCTTTTGCTACGCGGATTGCTAAGCGACGCTCGCTTGCTTCAAAATTCACAGAGGCAATCCAAGCTATCAACGCAACCTTGAGGGGTCCAAGAGCGATGAGGATGCCGAGCCAGTTATTATAATGCCATGAGTTCATGTTATTAAGACATTCGAGTTCAGCGATTGTTCAAGTAGAATTGGTAGACTATTTAGCGGCGGAAACGCGTGTCTGGCAAAACCGGCCCACGGTTGACCACATCTTGACCCACGGCGCGCACAGATTTGATGAAGATAGCCTCTTCTGGGACATCCGGCATCCCATTGCGTGACGTCGTAGTTTGGGTAGAAATGAGATCGACCACATCCATCCCTCCGATCACGCGTCCGAATACTGCATACCCGTAATTTCGCACGCCGTGATCTAGGACATCATTAGCTTTGAGATTAAAGTAGAATTGTGAGGTAGCTGAGTGCTTATCTCCTGTCCGAGCCATTGCCAGCGTGCCGCGCTCATTCTTCAAACCGTTTGATGCCTCGTTCAAGATAGGCTCACCCGTTTCTTTACGGACTAAGTCTTCGGTCATACCGCCACCCTGCACAATGAAACCGGGAATCACACGATGAAACACAGTGTTGTCATAAAACCCTGCTTCGACGTATTTCAAAAAGTTCTCAACGGTGCCTGGGGCAAAGTTGCGATAGAGTTCGGCCGAAACGACACCATAAGTTGTGTCGATCTCCACGTAAACCGTGACCTCTGGAAGACGATCCTGAAAGTTGCTCCGATTGATAGGACGTTCTACCCGAGAACATCCAAATAAAAACACCAGGACACACAGGGCCGAGATAAAGCGAAAAGCCGTAATCATGGATACGAAAAAATGTTCAGCATTGGGGATGTCAATCGCTCATCCTTGACACCGGCTCACGCTAAATTCCTTTAGAGAACAGTGTGACTCTGTCACGTTGCGAAACCCAGAACTCATTCATGCCGATCTACGAATACTATTCAGCCGATACCCACACCGTCTATCAGTTCTATGCCCGTTCGCTTAGCTATCGCGATAGCATCCCACGATGCCCGGATGGCGAAAAATATCGCATGCAGAAAAAGGTCTCCAGCTTTGCGTTCATCGGAAAGATAGATTTCGAAGAACCTGAGGGAGATGGCATCCATGACGCCGAGGACATGTTCGACGAATCTCAGCTCGCCCAGGCAATGTCAAAGATGGAGCGCGAGTTCTCTCGAATGGATCCCGACAATCCTGACCCTAAAGCCCTCGGGAAAATGATGCGTGAAATGGCATCCGTCACCGGGGAAAAAATGCCTGAAGACATGCAGGAGATGATCGGGCGAATGGAAGCAGGCGAAGATCTTGAGTCGATCGAAAACCGTTTTGGCGATTTAATGGAAGGCGACGGCGATGACGACGGCGAATTAGAGGCCGATCAACTTGAGAAACGGTCACCTACCGCCGCAGCAGCTCTCAAACTCCTCCGTAGACAGCGCAGCCCTAAAAAGGACCCCGAACTGTATGAGATCACGGATTATCTCTGATTTATATCGGTAATCTGATGGGTTTCGCTTTGCCACATGGCCAAGCGTTCGTTGCTAACCCCTGCTACAATGGAGGCCACATTCAAATCGACTCGGGTATGACCAGAAGTGCGGGGAGAAAAATTTCGAATAATCGCATTTTATGGTGTACAAGCGTTCACAAGTTTGA
>JABSRG010000082.1 GCA_013215165.1 Opitutales bacterium
GACTTCCTTGATCGGAAGTCCGCCAGAGCCAACCACTTTTTAATTTTTTAGCGCATCCCTATGGGATGGCTGTGAAAGGTATCAGCGGCTTCGATGGTGGTTTTCAGGGTGTTAATGCGAATGCACACTGAGCGTTCTGCCGAAAACCCCTCCCAGGCGGCATCAAAATGGTCAGGTCCAATAATCGCACGCAAGCGCTTTTCAAAAATCGGCAATCGTTCCCAGTTTGGCATAGTGATGATTGAATAGGTCTCTGTTATTTCTAGGGAAAGGTACTATGGATAATAACCTATGCATGCAGGAAAAGTGATCTCGCTCAGCGTTTCAGCGGAGCATGGATTCAGCAAGCAGCTTTGTGAAGCGGTTACGGTGGTGGAGGGCCTTGGGATTGAGGGCGATGCTCATGCCGGTGAGACAGTAAAGCATCGCTCACGCGTGAGAGCAGACCCGACTCAACCCAATCTCCGACAAGTTCATTTGATTCACAGTGAACTGTTGGAGGAGCTCGCAGCCTCGGGATTCGTGGTCAAACCGGGCGATTTGGGAGAAAATATACTCACGGAAGCCGTGCCGCTCTTAGACCTCCCGAGGCATAGTATCTTATCGATCGGAAATGACGTGGAGCTGGAGGTCACCGGGCTGCGCAATCCCTGCCAACAAATCGAAAATTTCATGCCTGGGTTGCTCGGCCAAGTTCTTAAAAAACGAGATGACGGCACTTTGGAGCGGAAGTCGGGTGTTATGACAGTCGTGCATCGAAGCGGGGTGATTCGACTGGGCGATGAGATCCGTATAACTTATCCAGAAGGCGAGTGGCTACCCTTGGAGCGGGTTTAGAAATGGCATTGCTATATCATGTGAGTAGTGAGGAAGGAATCGAGCGCTTTGAACCGCGCGACCCACCGAGTGTGGTCGCAGGCGTAGACGAGCCGTGCGTCTGGGCCATTGATGATGCAAATCTCGTGAATTATCTGCTGCCAAGGGATTGCCCGCGGGTGACTTTTTATCCGAATTCCACCACTTCCGAAGAAGATCTATCTCTTCTGGGCGGGCCTTTTCCTCAAGCCAAAAGACTTATTGCGATCGAGGATATATGGCTTGAGCGGGCGCTCACGGAGGCGCTGTGGATCTACACCTTTGAGGCTGGCAATTTTGAGCACTTGGACGCTGGAGCGGGCAATTTAATTTCAAGAGAAGCAGTGGTGCCTATTGATTGCCTCCGTCTTGAAGTGCCGCTGTTCGAGCTGGTTAAACGGGATGTCGAGCTCCGGATAGTCCCTTCTCTTTGGCCGTTGCATGATGCGGTTATCAAAGCGAACGTTCAGTTCTCAATCATCCGGATGCGCAATGCAAAGCCGCGGAATACGCAGAATAGCGCGGAAAGTTGAATTGGATTCTTCGTGTGGGAGTTAAATGAGGAAAACAGTTCTTTAGACGTCTGATTTTGCTCGGGCTATGGGTCACGTCTAAGCGTGCCTCTCCAATCATAAAAGGCGCTGGAGGGCGGCGCTTCGTCGCCGCCGAAGGAGTAGTTTGATTGCTGTGAGCCAATTCAAATCCAGAATGCCCTAGCCTACAGTCTCTGAAAGTCCTGGCCGGTGGGGCTTTGGAAGACTTTTAGGCCAAACTCTGGCATGACGGCGATGAGGTGGTCGAAGATGTCGGCTTGGATCGCTTCGTATTCGGCCCAGACGGTTGTCTTGGTGAAAAGATAGATCTCTATGGGTAGGCCTTCACCTGTGGGCTGAAGTTGGCGGATGAGGAAGGTGAGGTCGGGATGGATCTCGGGCTTAGACTTGAGCCAAGCGACACAGTAGGCGCGGAAAGTCCCGACGTTGGTCAAACTGCGCAGGTTGGCACGGGGCCCCTTTAGGTCGGCGCCCAGGGATTCATGATGCTGGCGGATGTCCTCAAGTTTGGCTTCGAGGTAGTCTTTTATGGGGCTGAAGCGTTTGAAACCTTCGATCTCTTGCTCGCTTAAAAACTTGACTGAATTCATGTCGATGTGGAGGCGTCGCTTGATGCGGCGGCCTCCGATTTCCTTCATGCCGCGCCAGTTTTTGAACGACTCGGATATGAGTGCATAGGTGGGGATCGATGTAATGGTCTTATCCCAGTTCTGCACCTTGACGGTGGTCAGGCTGACGTCGATGACGTCACCATCGGCCCCCTTTTGTGGCATTTCGATCCAATCCCCGGTGCTCACCATATTATTGACCGATAGCTGGATTCCGGCGACGAGGCCCATGATCGGATCGCGAAACACCAACAAAAGCACCGCGGTCATGGCACCGAGACCTGTGACCAAGACGGCGGGGGATTTTCCTATGATGGAGGAAACAATGAAGATCAGGCCAACGCAGAATACAACGAGTTTGATGGCCTGGACGAAGCCTTTGACTGGGATTTTTCGCGTCTGGCTGATCCTGCTGTATGCGACAACGGCGACGTTTAACACGGCATCGATGACGGCGAGCACGACGACGATCAGGTAAACCGACGCAAGGGTCTCGACGACTCCGAGGATAACACTGTCTTCCGGAAAGATCAGCGGGGCCGACAGGGTGATGACCACCATGGGCACGATGTGGGACAGTCGCGTGATGACCCGCTTTTCGAGGAGCAGGTCGTCCCATTGGTTTTTGGTCTTCTTGGCAAAGGCCGTCAGGTATTGATTGATGAGGCGCTTGGCGAGGTAGTTGGCGGCATAGGCCAACAGCAGTGCAAGAATGACGGATAAGACCTGTGCAAGCACCGCAGCAAAGGTGGGGCTGGCTTTGAGGTTAACAAATATCTCCTGAAGAAAAGTGACCATGAGCCCTATGGTGACGAATCTGAGATTTCTTCAAGGTCTAAGGGACGCGGAGTTGCATCTATTTCTTGTCAGTCTACCCATTGCTACCCGACACTAAGCGTTCGAGGGTATGGCCTCGGGGATCACAATGGCGAAGTGATCAATGCCTGCACTCAGTCCTCCCGAATTTTGCCAGCTAGACTGAGTTTTGCCGTGGACATCTCCAAGCGCGGTTACGATGGTTACGATATCTAGAAGCAAGGGCTGTCCTTTTTCGACCGGCAGTAGGGATTGAGGGATATCGAGTCTGATGTCGTAACCACCTTTGTCTACATCAAGTTCCAGGTCTATTTTTCCTGTCAAATCGTTATATTCACGGTCACGGATGACAGGGTTTTCTGGGTCCGGAAGCACGAGGATCTGCTTTCCAAACTTGTCGGTCTCATCTTCCGAGGCGACTAGGATCTTCAGCAAACTGCCTTTCCATGGACGTTCCTTGTCTACCTGGATATCGGTATCTGACACACGAAACTGGAAGGTCCACCCCGATTGAGTGGGTTTGGCTAATCCGGTAGCGACAACATCGCTGCTGAACAAGACTTCGATTTTAGCTTCCTTGTTGAGCTCATTGAGTTCGATACGTTGGCGGTGCGGGACCCTTAATGCAATGCAGACACAGTCTATACGATTATGCTCGATCCACACTTCTAGGCCATCCTCGTTTCCAGATGTGCGTTGGACTTTCAATGGAATCTCGATTCGCTCGTCTATCCCAAGGCTGAGTCTCATTTTTCCTTCGTTTTCAATACTGTAGCCCGTGCAAGTCATGATCTGTATCTCGCTGTCAAATGGCGCCTGTGTTTCGTTTTCGGCTACCAGCACGAGTTCGACAGAGTCATGATCAGCCAGATCAATCGCCTTTCGGGATTCGATTTTCGCGACGACGCGTTTCAAAGAGTCGACTGAGCGGCCTGTGTTGTGGCGTGTCGGAGAAAATTCGCCGAGAACACCATCCTTCTGGTGTTGCTCAATCATTTCATCACACATTTTCCAGATCTGGTCGAGAGTGAGGGTGGCCGCTGTGTGGGGATCGGACATGACAGCATGATAAATATGCTCACGTTTACCGGTTAATGCGGCTTCAACCGTCAGAGCTTGGACGTTGATGTTTGTTTGGCAGATGGCTGCGAGCTGGGGTGGAAGGTCGCCAATGTGTGTGGGTTGGATACCTTGTTTGTCGACGAGACAAGGCACCTCGACACAGCAACCCTCTGGGAGGTTGGTGATTAGGCGTGTGTTCGGGACATTGCCATAGATGACGGAGAGTTCCCCTGTCTCGCAGGAGTTGATGATCTCGGATCCGTATTCCAAGGACTTTTTAATCTCAACCTTGGCATTTGGGTTTACCATCCGCGCCTCGGTCTTTTCCCAGGTGGCTATTATCGACTCGCAGCGGCGAATGTACTCATCGATCGGGATGTCGAACTTTTCTATCATCTCATCACCGTGATGGATAAAGTAAGGATTGTATTCGGCTTGGTGCTCCGAAGATTGGGTGACGAAGTAACCGAGACGACGCATCATCTCAAAACGGACCTTGTTCATGGAGAATGTTTTCGGGTCTTCCAGCGCTTTGAACAAGAGTGGGTAGGCATCTTGTCCTCGATATTTGAAATCGAGGAAGAAGGCCATGTGATTGATGCCTGCTACCTTATAGGTGACATCGTCGTAATCGAGCCCACAGTGTTTGCTGATTTGTCTCGATGTTCCCTGAACGGAATGGCAGAGCCCGACGCTATCAATACCAGTAGCACGATCGATCGCCCACATGTTCATGGCCATCGGGTTGCTGTAATTGAGAAGCAGTGGGTCTGCTGCGCCTACGTTTTGGAGCGTTTTTGCGACGTTGATGAGCGGAGGTATCGTGCGCAATGAGCGAAATACGCCGCCCACGCCTAGGGTGTCGGCGATGGTCTGTTTTAAGCCGTATTTCTTTGGAATTTCGAAGTCGACTACGGTCGAGGGACGATAGCCACCGACTTGGATTGTAGTCACTGCGTATTTTGCGCCACGGCAGGCTTCTTCGAGGTCGAGCGTTGCTGAGATAGTGGCAGGGACCTTCAGTTGGCTCGCTATTTTGTCAGCAACGGTTTTGGCCACTTTGAGGCGTCGCGCGTCGATGTCCATGAGCGCAATGTGGACGTTTTCGAGAGCCGGGTGCTGAAGAATATCTCCGATGAGGTTCTTTGCAAAGACGACGCTTCCAGCGCCAATGAGTGTGATCTTTGTCATGGGTCTTGGGGTTGAATTTCTGGCAATATTATCATTTCTGCTTCGATTTTTATATAGCCTTTGTGTGAGAATAAATTTACACAAAGTGATATGGGCGTGGATTTGATGAGTGTCGGCTCACTCTCTAAACTTCAGATTGTAGATCACACATCGCGATATTACTGGAACCTTCGCAACCGGAGAGAATTTTCGACGATTATAAAGTTAACCCTATCTGGACGTGGGCGTATGCAGAGTCGGGATAAGGTATACGATACGGCTCCAGGGAGTGCTCTTCTGATGTTTGCAACTGAAGACACCCAATACTTCTACCCCAATGATGCCACCCAAGCCTGGAAGTTTTGTTGGATAAATATAATGGGGGGAGACGACTTGTTTCGATCCTTGCATGAGCAGCATGGTCCTCTTTTGGAGATGGGTATTGAGAGCCGTTCAGCAGAGCAGATCTATGCAGTGTGTGATTTGTTTGACTCAAGAGGCTTTGAGGACCGCTACCACGAGAGTGCGGTTCTCTACCGCCTTTCGATGGTAATGATGCAGGAGCTCAACACTGCTAGGAAACAGCGATCTTCAATGGATACTGCTCGTGATTACCTCATGGACCATCACCGTAGCTATGTAAATGTGAAGGAGGTGGCGCATCATTTCGGAATGAGTCGCGAGCATTTCATCCGTTCATTCCGCGAACGTCATGGTGTGACACCCGGGAGATTCTTGCGCCATGAGCGGATAGGCACAGCACGCTATCTGTTGGAGAATACGGACTTCACATTGGATAAGGTCGCCGAGGAGATCGGTCTTGGAAGTGCCAGTGCCTTCTGCCGGATGTTTAGAGAATCAACCGGAGAAACTCCGATTTCATGGCGTAAGAAGATGTAGTGACTGGATAAGTGACAGCTCTCAGAATTGGAGTAACACTAGCTAGTTAGAGCCTAAATGAAGCGTCTGGAGTCTTACTAAATAGCAGTCGCGACATGCATGAAGCCAGAGGAGTAGCGATGGTTTGAACCCCTCTTTCTCTGCGTATGATTCCGGTTAAGAACTTACGCTGGATGGGTTTGAGTTCGGTGCATCGAGGTGCCAGTAGCCATTCCTTTGAGCGCACCCAACTTAGATAGCGGAACACGTTTGCATAGCCTACACCTGAAGCATTGCCCATAGGGATGATCACGCGTTGAAACCTGCGACTGGTAGACGAGATTTTCTGGAATCCGTAATCGTCGAGTTCTGTGGCATGGATTGCCTCGTCGATGCGAAGGTCTTCGGCGATCTCGGCGTGGCAGCGGCCGTCCGTCAATACAGCAATTTGGTCCAGGGGCCATGCTGCGCGACAGGCGTCGATAACGGCATCGAGCTTTTCGACTGCGACGCAACGGACAATAAGTGTAGAGACGGTCTTGCTCATCAGTCGAGGAAGGAGAAAGGCGCCATCCAGTCGATGGATAATTGTGCGAACTGTTTTTCCTTAAGTCTGAAGACTTTCTCAGGGTGTGCGTGCCAGAGTTTTTTCGCCTCATTCATGGCGCGTAGGTATAGGGTGGTGCGCTGAAGTATTGTGTAGACGAGGATATCCCGAACACGTTGCTTAACAAGGTGTTTCCAAGACTCTTCTGGAGCAAAGCGCAGTGCTAGAAGTAATAAATTACGGCAATGATAGAAGGCGTGGCGTTGGTCTATTCGGTTGGTTTGCGAGGAAAGATGGGCCACCTGTGCGTCTGGGCAGTGTAAGAGGTTACACCCGTGGGCAATAGCCCGTGCAGACCAGTGTAGCTCTGCTCCCCAGAAAAAGAGTTCTGGATCTAACCCGCCAATGCGCTGGACCGTCTCTGTGCGCAACAATGAGCCGGCATGGTGAAAGGTTCCGGCTTCACAAAGCGATGAGCTTTTAGTGACACGCATTTGCACTCGTGTATTACGAACGACCGAAAGAGAGATCGAATCTGCTTCGACTCCACTCAGAATGATCCGGGCGAGCCCGTCCCAAGTTTCTAGGCGTGGCGCGCTGTCATCATCTAAAGTGAGTATCCATTCCCCTTGTGCTGCTGCATATCCTTTGTTGAGGCCCGATATGCCCTGGTTGTCCGACGTTTCTATCAGTTTGATACTGGGGTGATTATTGCGAAGCCAAGCCTGAGTCCCATCGGTCGAGCCATTGTCACAAACAATGATTTCCTTCCAACAGTCGCCGGGCGATCGTAGGGTTTGGATCGTGAGCTCAAGGTCCTGTAGTCTGTTAAGTGAGAGCACCACGACACTGATATGTTTCAATACCTCGATTTCGGGTGGCAGTGACTGGATACTACTGTGATCTTGTTGGGAAAAACGCATCGGTTCAGGTCTACAAATCGCCTGAGGGATGCATAGATGAAGTCACAGAGCATTATTTAAACTTCTGTGAAAATATGGGTGAGTATTAAGGACAGCTATGGGCAGGGCTACTATTTGACAGAACCTGCGAAACAAACACTGCCAGTATGAAACACGAATTTGTCCTCATTTCGAGACATCCAGAGCTTTACGGGTCTGTGACGAATACACTTAGGAAGCTTTTTGGCGTCCAAGCACACGTTAAGCGTATCGGACACGGTGCGCGTTGTCTGTGCGGTGGCATTCCCAATAATGCAATTGTCATTGCTGATGCTGATGGAATCAGTGGACAAAGCTTTCGTGAAATTATTTCTGATGAGGTCGGACATCGTTTCCCAGTGATCGCGATCATGGACGAGCACCATCCGGCTTACAATGCGATTTGCCGCATGGGTATTTGCTCGGTCATCAAATCCGCACCTGAGGGAGTTTTTCGCCGGTCACTTGAGCATGCCGTCATGGACTTGATAAACCTTCTGGCGCTCCAGCAGGTCGAGCAAATGATCGCTGCCGGAACTCACTCGCGGAATCCATTTACTTCGCGTCCTCCGTTCGGGGCGTTCTAGGGACTTTGCCGGGAATATGATTCCTAGATACTTCTAGCAGCGGCCTGGCACGAAGCCAGGCCCTAAGAGTCAGCTGGCCTACTGAGCCTTAGCCAGCCGGGGTATTATTCCGTGCGATGATAAGTTTATTATCCGGTGGTTGAGTGCCTAAGTTAGCCTTGTTTGTAATCACTCCGTCGCACTCGTCCCATGTGCACTCCCGGACCATCTCTCTCTGCCCAAATTTCGATGAATCTGCCAAAAGATAGGTCTGATCGGCATTGACCATCATGCTGCGTTCGATCTCTACCACCAGGTCGTTGTTGTTGTAAGCGCCATCCTCAAGAATGCCCCCGACAGAAAGGAAAGCGATTGTCGCGCGGAAACGATGAATCGAAGCTACAGCTTCGGGCCCTACCAATTGGGCGCTCCGCGGGTAAAGATATCCTCCGGTCATAAATACCTCGGCCCCGTTTGAATCTGGGCGCAGGCGATCGATCTCTGATGCAATCAGGAGTGAGTTGGTGACAATGCGGACGGGTCGTCGTGCCAAGAGGACACCCAGGTGATAGGTCGTCGTGCCTCCATCCATAAACACGATCATTCCGTCGCTGATTCGCTCGTTGGCCTCATTGGCGATGGCAATCTTTTCGAGCCGATGCGTGTCAAAACGCCAGCTCGTAGGCGTGAATAGGCCAGGATTTTTGAACGTCTCCTCGTCTTTCTGGATGCCGCCCCAGGTCTTTTGTGCACGCCCTTCTTCCACAAGCTGTGTAAAAGCGCGGCGAGCGGTGGCGGGTGATATGCCGAAGTGTGCACAAGCCTCATCGACGCTGAGTTCCCCAGTTTGATCGAGAATCTGGAGGATGCGCTGGTTACGGTGGTTAGTCTTCATGTTGGTAAATATAAATTCCCATACGTATCGGACAAATATGGGTCGAACTGATTGAATATATGGCAAATCTTCTCTCTTAGTGATTATAAAATGATAAATAAAATATTGAAAAATGATCATAAAATAATCATTTTTTGACCATGAAGCTAAATCTTGGTATCAAGTCTGATCCTGTAAACTACCGGTATTCCTTTCCTTGGCTGTTTCGCCTGATGGCAGAAGAAGGAGTCACAGAACTCCAACTCGGATCATTTTTTGAAATTTACCACCTTGACGACAGCTACTTCGCTAAACTGCGCAAACAGGCGGCCGACCATGGAGTGCGCATTGATAGCTTATTCACCGCGCACCGCGAACTGGGCGGCTTTTTCCGTGAAGACCCTGAA
This sequence comes from Opitutales bacterium, assembly GCA_013215165.1. Taxonomy (NCBI): domain Bacteria; kingdom Pseudomonadati; phylum Verrucomicrobiota; class Opitutia; order Opitutales; species Opitutales bacterium. The sequence goes on from JABSRG010000082.1 coordinate 9,280, forward strand.
TGGGTGCCTGTAGCGCGGCGAAACTATGAGCGCTTTATCGAGATTGGTGCTCTCCTGGGAGCACGTGCGGTTGGATCGAATCCAGGTGCCTTACCTCGCGATCTAATGGGACTCAAAGAGGCAGGCATTGAGCGCTACCTAGGACACATGAAGGAGCTGATGCACTTTGCACGTGATCGCGGCATTGAGTGGCTTACGATTGAACCCATGTCGTGCCTCGCCGAGCCGCCAACTATTCCTTCGGAGATCGCACACATGGGTGAAATCTTGACTGATTATCACCATGCTCATGCGTCTAGCACCTCCAAGGTGGGCTATTGTTCAGATATTTCCCATGGTTATGTGGACCAGCAAGGTGAGCGTGGATTTAGCCATATCGAACTGTTCGAAGCTACCCTTCCGTGGATGTACGAGGTCCATCTTAAGAATACGGACACGGTCTTCGGCTCCACCTTTGGGTTTGAGCCAATGAATCTGGAAAATGGGATCGTTGATGTGGGCGTTTTTCGCGATATTTTGCTGTCTAAGGCGGATCAATGTCCCGTCGATGAAATGACCGCTTATCTCGAGATCGGGGGTCCAAAATTGGGTCGCGACTATTCAGACTGCCAGCTTGAGGATCAGCTTCGCCAGTCCATACGTTATCTCAAGGACGCTTTTTTACCGAAATCGGAGGAGAGTTCTTCTGCCGCGCCGGTTGTAGAAGTGAGTCGACCTCAGAACGCCAATCGAGTCGAGATCGCGCCCTCCATGATGTGTGTAGACCCTCTCAACTTTGAGAGTGCCCTGCGCCGTGTCGAAGCACTGGGTGTCGATATGCTTCACATGGATATCATGGATGGCTCCTTTGTCCCCAACCTCACCATGGGGCTCGGTGTCGTCGATGCATTGGCAGATAAGACCAGCCTGCCTTTGGATATTCATCTTATGGTCGACGATCCCGATTTCTTCATCGACCTTTTGAAGGAGACAGGCGTCTCGCAAATCTCAGTTCATGCAGAGGCTTGCACGCACCTCGACCGCACCCTGACGCAGATACGTGAGATCGGAGCAAAGGCTGGCGTGGCTATTAACCCAGGAACGCCCCTTGAGGCCATAGAGTATGTGCTTGATCGCTTGGACTACGTGCTGGTGATGACGGTGAATCCGGGCTTCGCCGGGCAGCAAATGACTCCCGCGTCGATCCGCAAGATTGCTGATTGCCGCAAGTTACTGGATGATCGCGGTTACCGCGAAATGCCGATCCAGGTCGATGGAAATGTCAGTTTCGCCAATATCCCAGCCATGGTAGCGGCGGGCGGAACGAATCTCGTTGCCGGTACGAGCAGTATATTCAACTCAGCCGCAAGTTGGTCAGAAAACCTCGAGCGGACGCATGCCGCGATTGCCGAGGGTCTGAGCCAAAATGCCGAGCCCGCCGTCGTTTAATCATTTTTCAAACCTTCTATGAGTAAACAGCAGAACATGGAAGCCATCGTCTTACACGGTGTCTCCGATCTTCGATTTGAAAATGTCCCGGTGCCTGCACTGACCGCTGGTAAGGTGCGTGTCCGCATCGGATTTTGTGGGGTGTGCGGCTCGGACATTCCGCGTAGCTTTGTGAAGGGTACTTACAGTTTTCCGACAGTCTGTGGCCATGAATTTGCAGGCACGATCGAAGCAGTGGGTGAAGGTGTGGATGGCTGGGCGGTCGGGGATCGCGTAGCGGTATTTCCTCTCATCTGGCGCGAGGATCATCCGGCTTCGGAAAAAGGAGAGTATGCCCAGTCGGATGGTTACGATTATCTTGGATCACGTAGTGATGGGGGTGCAATTGAAGGAACGGGGAGTTTTTTTGCAGAAACACCACTTTAAGGTGTACAAGCGTTCACTAATATGAAAT